>CAZZWW010000262.1:0-4694 GCA_964657815.1 Vulcanimicrobiota bacterium
TCTGCTCTCGAGCGGGGTCTCGACCTGCTGCAACAGCGCCGAGCAGGGCTTTGGCTCGGGCGCGTGCCTCGTCTGGCGTCAGTGGACCATGCCGGCCAAGGACGACGAAGCGCCTGGGGGCACCAGGACCCATGCCGCGCGGACGATAGCGGACGATGTACGTCTTGGTGCCGCTTGTCGCGACCCGCACCGCAAAGCCTTTCAGCTCGGAGTCCCACACGAAGTAGCGGGTAGCTTGCGGGATAGCAGCATCGACGATACGCTTAGTCAGCTTCGACGAAGTTCCGGGCAAAGGCATAAGCGGGGTGACCAGATGGTGGCCAGAAGAACGGGATAACCGAGGATACCTCGGGACCAATGAGGATGCTATTCCTTTTCGATCACAGCGGCTTAGAGACCTTCCGGGATAAGGAAGGACATAGCAGGACATTCAGCTCCTATAATTCGTAATGAGGGGGTCGGGGGTTCGATTCCCTCTTGCGGCACCAAAGTCCTTGTCTTTGGCCGCTTGATCGCGGCTTACCGGGTCCGCGCTGGACGAGCGGCGGCAGCCGTCCGTCGATCTTCGTCGAGGCGCGGCGTATGTCGGCTTCGCATCAGGTACGAGGTCATGACCGCCACCATCGACACGCCCCGCCGCCCCCGGCCGCACGCCGGCATCCTCGCCGCCGATCCCTACGTGCCCGGCAAGAGCAAGGCGCCGGGCTTCGCCGGGACGGTCCACAAGCTCTCCTCCAACGAAACGCCGCTCGGCGCTTCGCCGCGCGCCATCGAGGCATTCCGCTCCGCCGTCGACTCGCTGCCGGCCTATCCCGACGGCACGGCGACGCCGCTGCGCGACGCGCTGGGCCGGCGCCACGGGCTCGATCCCTCGCGCATCGTCTGCGGCGCCGGCTCGGACGAGCTGCTCTACATGCTCGCCAACATCTACTGCGAGCCGGGCGACGAGGGAATCTACACCGAGCACGGCTTCCTGCTCTACCGCACCGCGCTGCTCGCCGCCGAGGCGGTGCCGGTGATCGTGCCTGAGCGCGACTTCCGCGTCGACGTCGACGCGATCCTGGCCGCCGTGACCGCGCGCACCAAGATCGTCTACGTCGCCAACCCCAACAACCCGACGGGCACCTATGTCGGCCACGAGGCGGTGCGCCGGCTCGCCGACGGTCTGCCGCCGCACGTGCTGCTGGTGCTCGACGCCGCCTACGCCGAATACGCCGGCGACGCGGACTTCGACGACGGTTTTTCCTTCGTGCACGAGCGCGAGAACGTCGTCGTCACCCGCACCTTCTCGAAGATCTACGGCCTCGCCAGCCTCAGGCTCGGCTGGTGCTACGCGCCGGCCGCCATCATCGAGGCGATCAACCGGGTGCGCAGCCCCTTCAACGTCAACGATCCGGCGATGCGCGCCGGCGTCGCGGCGGTCGAGGACCGGCCGCACGTCGACGCCGCGATCGCCCACAACGCGCGCTGGCGCGCGGTACTGACCCGCGAGATCCGCGCGCTCGGCTTCCCGGTGACCGAGAGCGCCGCGAATTTCGTGCTGATCCATCTGCGCTCGTTCGAGGAGGCCGAGGCTTGCGACGCCTTCCTCATCGCGCGCGGCCTGATCCTGCGCATGGTCGGCGCCTACAAGCTACCGTCGTGCCTGCGGCTGTCGGTCGGCGGCGAGGTCGCCAACAAGCTGGTGATCGAAGCCTTCGCCGCCTTCGCGAAGACGCGGGGTTGAGTCTCGCCGTGGAGCGGAAACCCGCGGCATCGCTGCGACTCCAGCCGGGATCGGCTGCCCGTGGCTGACACCCTCGGCGCCCCGCTGCCGGCGCCGCTCTTTCCCAAGATCGCGATCGTCGGCCTCGGCCTCATCGGCGCCTCGCTCTGCCGTGCCGCCCGCCAGCAGCGGATCGCCGGCACGGTGGTCGGCGCCGACGCGAACCCCGCTGTGCGCGCCCGCGCCCGCGAGATCGACCTCGCCGACACCATCGCCGACAGCGTCGAGGCCGCCGTCGCAGGCGCCGGCCTCGTGATCCTCTGCACCCCCGTCGGCGCGATGGGCGAAGTGGCCGCCGCCATCGCGCCGCACCTGGCGGCAGGCGCCATCGTGTCCGACGTCGGCTCCACCAAGGTCTCGGTCATCGAGGCCTTGCGGCCGCATCTGCCGGCCCACGCGCATCTCGTGCCGGCCCACCCCGTGGCAGGCACGGAATATTCCGGCCCGGACGCCGGTTTCGCGACGCTGTTCCTCAACCGCTGGGCGATCCTGACACCGCCGGAGGACACCGACGCGCGGGCGGTCGGCGCGGCGGTCGCCTTCTGGGAGGCCACCGGCGCCAACGTCGAGGTGATGAGCGCGCAGCACCACGACCTCGTGCTGGCGATCACCAGCCACGTGCCGCATCTCATCGCCTACAACATCGTGCGCACCGCCTCCGACCTCGAGCGGGTGACCGAAGCCGAGGTGATGAAGTTCTCCGCCGGTGGCTTTCGCGACTTCACCCGCATCGCCGCCTCGGACCCGACGATGTGGCGCGACGTGTTCCTCAACAACCGCGAGGCGGTGCTGGAGGTGCTCGGCCGTTTCAACGAGGACCTCGCCTCGCTGGCCCGCATGGTGCGCGACGGCAACGGCGAGGGCCTGTTCGACCTCTTCACCCGCACGAGGGCGATCCGACGCGGCATCATCGCCCAGGGTCAGGAGACCGCCGCCGCCGACTTCGGCCGCCGGACGTCGGAGCGGCGCGACTAAGCCTTCTTGCGCCCGCTCTGGAAGCGGTGAATGAAGGGCAGCAGCACGGCGTCGGGCACGAACGGCAGAAGCGCCGCGCCGAGCTTGTTGCCGAGGCCGGGGACGACGACGCGGCGCCCGGCCATCAGGGCGTCGTAACCGGTCACCGCGACCGACATCGAGGGGGCGCCCGACACCTTCGACAGCCCCGCCGCCTTGGCCATGCCGGCACGGGCCTGGAACTCGGTCCGCGTCATGCCGGGGTTGAGCAGGGTCACGGTGACGCCCGAGCCCTTCAGCTCCTGCGACAGGGCGCGCGAGAAGGCGCTGACGAAGTGCTTGCTGGCGTAATAGACCGCCATGCCCGGCCCCGGCATGTAGCTCGCCATCGACGCCACGTTGAGGATTTTTCCGCGCGCTGCCCTCAGGTCCGGAAGGAAGCGCAGCGTCAGGTCGAGCAGCGCGCGCACGTTGACGTCGACGATGCCGAGCTGCTCGCGCACGTCCGTCCCGGCCACCGGCCCGAGCATGCCGTAGCCGGCGTTGTTGACGAGGAAGGCCACGCGGGCGTCCGCCGCCGCCAGGGCGTCGGCGATGTCGTCGGCGGCGTGCGGCGCCGCCAGGTCGCACGGGATCACGATCGGGCGCGGGCGCCCGGCGGCGACGAGCTCGGCCGCTAGAGCCTGCAGCTTGTCGGCGGAGCGCGCGGTCAGCGCGAGGTCGTGGCCGTGCCGGGCGAAGACCCGGGCGAGATCGGCCCCGATGCCGGTGGAGGCGCCGGTGACGAGGGCGACGGCACGCATGAGAAGGTATCCCTCGCGCGATGTCGCGCAGCAGCAGCGCGCTTAGCTCTCGCTGGTGACACCGGCAAGACCCCCGCGCATGAGATCAAGATCGCCTTCCCATCCGATACCCGCGATATCCGAGATCGCCTGCCGCCGCCGGCAGTCGACTATGAGAAGGCGCAGGGCTTGATCCACCGCGGCCTCGTTCGTCAGTCCTGAGACCTTCGACGCTTCCTCGAGCAATGGGGCGTCAATCTCGACACGGGTGAGCATCGCAGCCCTCGAACAGCAGTCTCCGCCCCTTGTTACGCGTTCGAGGCCACATCGTACATCATCCACAGCACGCCGCCGTCCATCGCCTCGTGGCTCTTCAGCGTCAGCTTCAGCGACTTGGCCGTGGCGTCGTGCCGTGGGAACCGGAATGACGATTCCCTACTCCGCCTCCGGCACCTCGTCGGCCTCCGGCCCGCTGTCGGGCACGTCCTCCTCGGCCGGGATGCGCTCGACGGAGACCACCTCCTCGCCGGCCCCCGTGCGGAACACGGTGACCCCCTGCGTGCCGCGGCCGGCGACGCGGATGCCGTCGACGGGGACGCGGATGAGCTGGCCGCCGTTGGTCACCAGCATGAGGCCGTCGCCGTCCTCCACCGGGAAAGAGGCCACGAGCTTGCCGTTGCGGGCGTTGACCGCCATGGCGACGATGCCTTTGCCGCCGCGGTTGGTGATGCGGTACTCGTAGGACGAGGTGCGCTTGCCGAAGCCGTTGGCGGAGATGGTGAGGATCACCTGCTCCGCCGCCGACAGTTCGCCGACGCGCTCCAGGGACAGGCTGGAGGGCTGCACCGCCTCCGGCTCGCCGCCCTCGGCTTCGACCTCGTCGGCCACCACCTCGGCGTTGGACTCGGCGGTGCTCTCGCCGGCCACCGCGCGGCGGTTCTTCAGGTAGGCGAGACGCTCGCCGGCATCGACGTCGCTGTGGCGCAGGATCGACAGCGCGATCACGCTGTCGCCCTGCCCCAGCGTGATCCCGCGCACGCCCATCGAGTCGCGGCCCTTGAACACGCGCACGTCGGTGACCGAGAAGCGGATGCACTGGCCGTTCTGCGTCGTCAGCAGCGTGTCGTCGCTCTCGCGGCAGATCTGCACGTCGACGATGGCGTCGCCCTCGTCGAGCTTCATCGCGATCTTGC
>CAZZWW010000263.1:0-4655 GCA_964657815.1 Vulcanimicrobiota bacterium
TCGAGGTCACCGGGGTGTCGCACAGCTTCGGCAAGCGCCAGGCCCTGCGCGATGCCGTGCCGCGCGAGGCGCTCGCGGCGAAAGTGGCGGGGCGTGCGCTGCGCGACATCGCCGGGGACGTGCTGCGCATCGCCCGCGCCGGGCTGGCCGAGCGCGGCCACAAGGACGCGGCGGGACACGACGAGAGCGGCTACCTCGACGTGCTCGACGAGGTGGTCGCCGTCGGCACGCAGGCCGGCCGCCTGCTCGCGCACTACGAGGGCGATTGGCGCCGCAGCGTCGATCCGGCGTTTCGCGAGTGCGTGTATTAGGCGACGACGCGGAGCGCGGTGACTTTGGCCTCTCGGTCGAAGGAGCGGCTGACGGCGCTGGTGAGGCTGCCGACTTGCGCGCGCAACGCAGCGACCTCGCGGGCGAGCTGCTCGGCGCGCGTTTCGGCCAGCTCCGCCCGGATTTTCTCGGACAGGTGCAACCTGTCGGACTGCAGAGCCTGTTCGAGCGCCTCCGCCACCTGGCGGCGGCTTTCGGCGAGCTCCTGCTTCTGATCCCAGATGAGGCCCTGCTGCGTCGTGGCCACGGCGCGCAGCCGGTCCATCTCGGCGGACGCCCGCTCGAGGCGGTCGATCGTCGACGCGACGTGCTCGTCGACGCGCGGCGTCGAGGCGCTTTCCCGACCACGGTCCGTGGGACGCCGCAGCTCGCTCTCGCGAAACAACCGGCGGATCGCACTTTCTGGCTTGGGGGAAGGCGACATCGCCGGGCTCTCTCCTACTCTCGCAGTCTGCGAGCATAAGCTTGCGCGAGGCTCGCTTCCGTTCCTCGCTAGGCCGCATTCGCCGGCACCAGGCTCGCCGGCTGCTCGGCCAGCCGCAGCGCATCCCTCGTGACGAAAGCGGCCGCTTGCTTCAAAGTCTCGAGGCGCTCCGCGAACGCCTTGTCTTCCGGGGCCGTTTGGAATGCCTTGCAGGCGACCGAGAAACCGGTGAAGCCGAGCATGCCGCTGCCGGCCACGCTGGCGTGTGCCTGCCGCCGCAGCTCGGCGCGGCCCTCGACCGTCGACGGATCGGCGTCGAAGCGGTCGGCAAGCGAGGCCCCCAAGCCCCGGAGCAGGCTCCGAATCTTGGCGTCGCCGAGCAAGGCGGCGAGCTTGCCGAGGATCGCGTCGTCGATGCCGCTGACCGGGGCGTCTTCGGCGGGCTCGGCGGTGGCGTAGATGGCGCGAGGACCACCGGCGACGCGGTCCAGCACCGCGAACATCTGCGCCGCGGAGAACGGCTTGTGGATGACGTCGACCATGCCGGCCGCGCGCGCCGCGGCGGTCTGCGCTGGCAGGACGTTGGCGGTCATCGCCACGATGGGCACGTCGCGGCAGGGGTGCGCGAGCGCACGGATCATGCGCGTCGCGGCGAGCCCGTCGAGATAGGGCATCTGTACGTCCATCAGCACCACGTCGTAGGCCATGTCCTGCACCGCCATGACCGCCTCGGCGCCGTTGCCGACGACGTCGACGAGGTGGCCGCGGGTGCCCAGGATCTGGCAGACGAGGTCCTGGTTGATCGCGACGTCCTCGACCAGCAGCACCTTGCGCGGGCTCCCAGGGACCGTCGGCGCGACGGCGACGTCGCGCGCGGGCATCGCCGCCGCCGGCAAAGACACGCTGAAGAAGAAGGTCGCGCCGGCACCTTCCTGGCTGTCGACGCCGATGGCGCCCCCCATCAGCTCGACCAGACGGCGGCAGATGACGAGGCCGAGCCCCGTGCCACCGTAGATACGGCGGATGCTGGCATCGACCTGGGCGAAGCGCTGGAAGAGCCTGGCCTGATCGTCGCGGGCGATGCCGATCCCGGTATCGATGATCGAGAAGATGACGCGATCGGGGTCGCCAGCGGCGCGGTCGCGGCGGATGTCGAGGGTCACCGAGCCTGCCTCGGTGAACTTGACGGCGTTGTTGAGCAGGTTGAGCAGGATCTGCCGCAGCCGCGCCGCATCCCCCATGACGCTCGTCGGCAGCCGGTCCACCAGGCTGACGTGAAGCGACAGGCTCTTGGCGACGGCCGCGTGCTGCACCAGCGAGACGCATTCGTCGACGAGGCCGTGCAGCGAGAAAGGCATCTGTTCGAGCGCGACCACGCCGGCCTCGACCTGGCTGAAATCGAGGATGTCGTCGACCACCGTCAGCAAGGCCGCGCCGCCGGCCTGGATGCGCTCGCCGTAGAGCCGTGCCTGCGGCGCCAGCTCGGTCTGCTGCAGAAGGAGCGCTGCGAAGCCGATCACGGAGTTCAGCGGCGTGCGGATCTCGTGGCTCATGCAGGCGAGAAAGTCGGTCTTGGCACGATTGGCCTCGTCGGCCTCGGCCTGGGCACGACGTGCCGCGAGGATCGCCTCTACGAGCTCGGCCGCTTCCTGCCGGCGCCGGGCGGCGTCCTCGGTCGCGCGTTGGGCTCGCGCCTTCTCGTTTAGGCGCGCCACGATCGCCTCGAAACGCGCCAGAAGCAGGAGCGTCAGGCCGATCGCGGCCAGATCCACGACCATCGCTGGCGCGCCCACGCCGAGGCGACGATCCATGGCGATCGCCCCGACCTGAAGGATGCCGAGCACCGCGGCGGCGCCGAGGGTCGTCCGCCATCCGCGCCCGCGCGGAAAGCCGTGGCTGCAATCCATCTGATCCACGCCGGCGTCCGCCTTCATCTTTTCTTCACCGCGATGAAAGCAACCGGCGCTTTCGATAGGCTTAACGAAACGTCGCGCGGCCGTAAGGAGCCGGAAGAACGATCAGGATTGCCCACGCCTCATGACCTGCCTCGCCCCGGCGTCCGTCGTCGATGTAGCCATCTTATCATAGGCTTACCCAACGGCAGGCAGTCTGCGGTCCCGAAAACGCATCACGCACAAACCTTTGGCGCCTGTCTCATTCGCCGACGCGACGTTACGGCATCGCGTTAGTGTTTGTTTAGGGCGCCTGACCAGGGTCACGACACGTGTCGCGTTCCTGTTGGTGAGTTGTTCATGCTCGCTCGTCTCCTCGCCGCCGGTCTTCTCGCCCTGCCGCTGCCCGCATTCGCGGCGGACTGGTACACCGGGGCCAAGGCCCAAGCTCCGACCGAAGACTGGATCGTCGCCGTCGACGTTTCCACCGACATCACCACACAAGGCTCGTATTTCGGCGACGTGCTGGTGACGGCCGCGCCGGTCGGCACGCTGGCGCAGAGCGGCCTGCGCGTCCGTGCCGACGCGCTCGGCGGCGTCTACAGCTACTATGCCACCGATACCAGGGAGACCGTCCACGGCCGTCAGGAGAGCGGTGCGTTCCTCGCGGGCTACGAGTGGATCTCGCCGGCGACGGTGTTCTCCGCCTACCTCGGCGTCGACGTGCGCAACAATTCGCTGTCGATCGCCGATCCGGCCAACCCGGTGATCGGCACCAGCGTCGGGGCCAAGGGCCAGCTCGAGTTCTATACCAAACCAAGCCTCAACACGATGGTCGCCGCGCAGGGATCGTTCGCGACCAACAAGACCGCCTATTTCGCGCGCTTGCGAGGCGGCTACCTGATCGGACCCAACTTGTACGTCGGCCCCGAGTTCGTCGCGCTCGGCGACCAGTTCTTCAACCAGGAGCGCATCGGTGCGCAGCTCTCCGGTCTGCGCACCGGGCCGCTGCAGTTCTCCTTCGCCGCCGGCTACCTCTACGATCGCGTGCGACATAGCGGCGGCTACGTCACCGTCGATGCGCGCGCCGGCTTCTGAGGCGACGATGCTGAAGACGCTTCGCCTCGCAACCTGGGCCGCCTCCGGGCTCTTTGCCCTAGCCTTCCTGACGCAGCCGGTCTCGACCGGCGCACAGCTGGCTCTCTCGGTCACGGTCATCGCCGCCATGGGCGCGGTGTGGCGCTGGGGGCGCGGCTCCTACGCGCGCTGGGCGTTCCTCTCGCTCGGCAGCCTGGTCGTGCTGCGCTACATCTTCTGGCGCGCGACCTACACGCTCCCGCCGATCGACCAGCCGGTGAACTTCGTTCTCGGCCTGCTGCTCGTCGTCGCGGAGCTCTACTGCGTGCTGATCCTGGTCATCAGTCTGATCATCAACGCTGATCCGTTGGTTCGCAAACCGCTGGAACGCGAGGAGGACGCCAAGCTGCCCACGGTCGACGTGTTCATTCCGTCCTACAACGAGGACGAATATATCCTCGCCACGACGATCGCCGCCGCCAAGGCGATGGATTACCCCAAGGACAAGCTGACGGTGTGGCTGCTCGACGACGGCGGCACGCAGCAGAAGGTCGAAGACAAGAGCCCGGAGAAGGCCGCTGCCGCGCTTCGCCGTCGTGAATCGCTGACCGAGCTCTGCACGCAGATGGGCGCGCGCTATCTCACGCGCGAGAAGAACGAGCACGCCAAGGCCGGCAACATGAACAACGGCCTGAAGCACGCGACCGGCGAGATCGTCGTGGTGTTCGACGCCGACCATGCGCCCTTCAAGTCCTTCCTGCGCGAGACGGTGGGCCATTTCGCCAAGGACGAGAAGCTGTTCCTCGTGCAGACGCCGCACGTCTTCCTCAACCCCGATCCGATCGAGCGCAACCTGCGCACCTTCCAGGTGATGCCGTCGGAAAACGAGATGTTCTACTCGGTGACGCAGCGCGGACTCGACAAGTGGGACG
>CAZZWW010000264.1:0-4635 GCA_964657815.1 Vulcanimicrobiota bacterium
GGATGAAGCGGCCGACGCGGGTCACGCGCGGGTCGTTCTTGGTGACGAGCTTGTCGGCCTTGATGTCGAGCTGCTCTGTGTACATCGAGCGGAACTTGAACACCTCGATCAGCTCGTTGTTGAAGCCGTAGCGCTTCTGCCGGAACAGCGCCGGACCCTTGGAGTCGAGCTTCACCGCCAACGCCACCATCAACATGACGGGGGCGAGCGCGACCAGGGCGAGCGTGCCGACGACGCGGTCGAACACCGTCTTCAGCACCACGTCCCACTCGGCGAGCGGCTTGTCGAAGAGGTCGATGACCGGCACCTTGCCGATGTAGCTGTAGGCGCGCGGGCGGAAGCGCAGCTTGTTCATGTGCGCGGCGAGGCGGATGTCGACGGGCAGCACCCAGAGCTTGCGCAGCATCGTCAACAGGCGCTGTTCGGCCGAGATCGGCAGCGTGAAGATCACGAGGTCGAGCGGGTTGGCGCGGGCGAATTCGACGAGGTCGTCGACGTTGCCGAGCTTGGGGTATCCTTCGACCGTGTTCGGCGAGCGCTCGTCGGTGCGATCGTCGAAGATGCCGAAGATGTGCAGGTCCTCGCTGCCCTGCGTGGCGAAGTCCTGCAGCAGCTGCTTCGCCGCCGGGCCGCCGCCGACGAGCACGGTGCGGCGCGAGAGCTTTCCGGTGCGGGTGAGATAGTTGGTGAGCGTACAGACCGCGAAGCGCTCGGCCGAGATTGCGACGAAGCCGAAGAAGGCCCATTGGCCGAGCCAGGTCTTGGCGTAGATCGGCTCGACGCCGGCGAGCAGGCTGGCGCCGAAGACCAGCGCGAAGACGCCGAACCAGGCGGCGGAGATCCGCAGGCCGAACCGTGTCGGCGCGCGCAGGCCGGCGACGCGGTAGCAGCCGAGCGACTGCATCACGATGACGACGAGCAGCGCGAGGAGCGGCACGGCGAGAAGCGGCGGGATCGCCACGCCGACCTTCGGCACGATCGTGACGGCGAAGGTGGTGAGCCCGGCGACGGCGCCGATGGCCAGTTCGCCCATGCGCACGAGGCCTTCCAGGATCGTCGCGGAGATGAGACGGCGCCCGCTGTGGCGCGCCATCGTGTCGGCGAGCCTGTTCAGCTCCTGGGCGTGAGGGTTGACGCGGCCGGCGGAAGCGGCCGGCGCGATGTCGATCGTACGCAGATCCTGGGCGGAGAACGCGGCCATGGGGACACTCACGCAATGCTTTAGGGGTGAACGGGAACGGAGCTCTCGAGGGGTCCCGGCGACGGCGCGCGACGCGCGAAGGCATCGCGGTAGCCGGCGATCACGGAGGTCGCCATCAGGTCGATCGAGAAACGGCTGGCGACGTAGGTGGCGAGGTCCTGCGCCTGGTCCGCGATGTCCCTTGGATCGGCCTCGACGATGTGCTCGAGCGCCCTGGCCAGCGCGATGGGGTCGTCGCAGGCGACGAGTCGGTCGCGATAGGGGCCGAACACCTCGCCGATGCCGCCGACGTCCGTCGCGACCATGGGAATCTGCGCGCCGGCCGCTTCCAGCACGATGTAGGGCAGCGATTCGGCGCGGCTCGGCACCACCAGCGCGCGCCCCAGCGCGAAGGCGCGCCGCGCCGGGACGAGGCCGAGGAACCGAACGGAACCGGCCACGCCGCGCGAGCGGGCAAGCGCCTCGAGCTGCGGCTGGTCCGGACCGGTGCCGGCGAGATTGAGGCCGATGGGACGTCCGACGCGGCGCTGGAGGATGGCCAGGGCGTCGATCAGCGTGTCGATGCCTTTCGCCGAGCGCAGCTCGCCGACGTAGAGGAAGTCGGCCGCCTCCGCATCCGGCGTCACCGGAACGAATTCCTCCGTTCCGATGCCGTTCTGGACGATCCGCACCATGGCCCGCGTATCGCCGATCCGCTGGTGGAAGCGGTTGGCGATGAAGACGCTTTCGAACAGCAGCACGTCGGTGCGGGCGGCCAGGAGCCGCTCGACCCCCATATAAAGCGCCTGCACCGGCGGCGCGGCCACATGGTTGAAGCTGCCGCCGTGGGGCGTGTAGCAGCGGATGGGTCCTCTGCCGTGCCGCCAAAGGCCGAAGCCGCGGGCGTAGACGCCGCCTTTCGAGCCATGGCCGTGGATCACGTCGGCCTTCAGCCGGCGCGCGTGGGACTCGACCCTGATCGTGTTGACGAGATCGGCGGGACGTGGCGCTCGCAGCATGGGCATGCGTTTGACGCCCAGTTTCAGCTGGGGCTCCAGCTCGGCGAGCAGGCGTTCGGCATGGTCGCCGCCGGTCAGGCTGTCCACGACGAGACCCACCTCATGGCCGCGCGAGACCTGCTCGCGCGTCAGGTCGAGCACGTGCCGGAACAGGCCGCCGAGCGGTGCTCGAAGGACGTGGAGGACGCGCAGCTTGTGGTCGGGCAAGGCACGGGGCTCGGTCATGTGCCGCATGCTTGCGCCGCAAGCTTAAAAAAACCGTTCCCTCACGAAGATGGTGTCGCCCGGTTTCACCGGCTGATCGACCGGCACGCTCGCGGTCACGGGGTGCCCGTCGACGACGCGGGTGAGGTCGACCTCGTATTTGTTGGCGCGCGGCGTGAAGCCGCCGGCGACCGCGACCGCCGTCTCCGCCGTCATGCCGGCGATGTAGGGGTATTGGCCGGCGGTCAGCACCTCGCCGAGCACGAAGAACGGGCGGTAGGCGTCGACCTCGATGGAGACCTTGGGCTCGCGGATGTAGCCGTTCTTGAGCTTGGCCTCGACGACCTTCTCCAGGGCCGTCGTGGTCAGCCCCTGGGCGCGCACCTGGCCGATGAGGGGCATCGAGATCGAGCCGGCCGAGTTCACCGCGTAGGAGTTGCTGAGCCCGTCCTGTCCGAAGACGATGACGCGCAGGCGGTCGCCGCTGGCGAGCGCGTACGGCACGTCGGCGCCGAGGTCGGCGTAGCCGTTCGGGCGCGGCGCGCATCCCCCGCACAGAAGCCCCACGGCGAGGCATAGAGCTGTAATCCAACGTCGCATGAGCCTGCCGTCTTGCGGGTCGAGCGGCCGGGACTGCCGGCCATCAAGCATGTCCGCATCGTTAGGCAATCGTGGTTAATAAAGACTTGTGCAGTGCGATCGCCGCGATGGTTAACCGGGCCGCAACCTTGAAGAGGTTTGCTGACGGCACCGTAGCGCACGAGACCTCCATGCCGCGTCCCCTGGATCCTCCCGTCGGCCCGACCGAGCCGACCGGCGAGATCGACCTGCGCGCCATCGGCGCGGCGCTGCGACGCCGCCGTCGCGCCTGGGCGCTGCCGACGCTCCTCGCCTTCCTCGGCGTCGGGATCTTCGTCACGCTGGTCACGCCGCGCTACACCGCGCAGACCCAGATCCTGCTCGAGAACCAGGAGACCTTCTTCACCCGGCCCGACCGCGTGAACCTGCCCAACGAGATGTCCAGCCAGCTCGACGAGGCGGCCGTGGCGAGCCAGGTCCAGCTCGTCGCTTCTCCCGACATCGCGCGCCGCGCCATCAAGGCGCTGCACCTCGAGGGCAACGACGAGTTCGATCCCCTGGCCGACGGCATGAACCCGCTGACACGCGTGCTGGTGCTGATCGGCATCCTGCCCGACCCGACCCGCGAGACGGCGGAAGCGCGGATGGTGCAGACCTTCGAGCAGAAGCTCACGGTGTATTCGCCGCCGAAGACGCGCGTCGTGACGATCGAGTTCACCAGCCGCGATCCCAGGCTCGCGGCACGCGGCGCCAACGAGGTCGCCGCGCTCTACCTGCAGCAGCAGTCGGCGGCCAAGCGCGGCATGGCGCAGGATTCGGCCGAGGCACTGGCCAAGCAGATCGCCGACCTGCGCACCAAGCTCGCCGACGCCGACGCCGCGCGCGAGCGCTACCGGCTGAGCTCCGGCCTGCTCGCCGGCACCAACAACATGACCATCAGCGGCCAGTCGCTCGCCGACATCAACACCGACCTGTCGCGCGCCCGCGCCACGCAGGCCGACGCCCAGGCCAAGGCGGCGACGATTCGCGAGCTGCTGAGCCAGGGCCGTGCCGCCGACGTCGCCGACGTCACCAACAGCCCCATCGTGCGGCAGCTGTGGAGCCAGCGCTCGACGGCGCAGGCGCAGCTGGCGACGGAAGGGCGCACGCTCCTGCCCGAGCACCCGCGCGTGAAGGAGCTGGCCGCACAGCTCAAGGAGTACGATATTGCCCTGAAGAGCGCGGCGAAGCAGGCCGCCACCTCCCTCGAGAACGACGCCAAGGTCGCGGGACAGCGCGTCGCCAACCTCGAGGTGGCGGTGGCGCAGCAAAAGAAGCTCGTCGGCACCGCCAATTCCGACGAGGTGCACCTCAACGCGCTCGATCGCGTGTCGCAGAGCTTCAAGGACCAGCTGCAGAGCTCGACCACGAAATACGAGGAGGCGATGGCGCGCCAATCCTCCACCGCGACCCCGGCCGACGCCCGCGTGATCTCGAGTGCCGCGCCGCCGCAGGACCCGTCCTACCCCAAGAAGCTGCCGTTCCTGATCTTCGGCACGCTGGCGACGCTGGTGTTTTCCGTGGGCTGGGTCGTGGCGAGCGAGATCCTCTCCGGACGCGCCGATCTCGGCGCGCCGGTCGTCCGCGAGGCGCCGGTGCAGGTCGCGGCGGCAT
>CAZZWW010000265.1:0-4628 GCA_964657815.1 Vulcanimicrobiota bacterium
CGTCCATTCGATCATCGGCTATGGCTTCCCGACCAAGGCCGGCACGCACAAGGCGCATTCCGATGCGCCGGGCGAGGACGAGATCAAGGGCGCCAAAAAGGCCTATGGCTGGCCGGAAGACGCGCAATTCCTGGTGCCCGAGGGCGTCCGCGAGCATTTCGATGCCGGCATCGGCAAGCGGGGCGCGGCGCTCAACACACGCTGGAAGCACAGCTACGCCGACTTCCGCGCCGCCCACCCGGAGCTCGAATCCGAGGTCGAGCACATCCGCGCCAAGACGATGCCCGAGGGCTGGGACAAGGATCTCCCCGTGTTCCCGGCGGACGAGAAGGGTGTCGCCTCACGAGAATCGTCCGGCAAGGTCATCAACGCGATCGCCAAGGCGTGCCCGTGGTTCATCGGCGGCTCGGCCGATCTCGCGCCGTCCACCAAGACCAACATCGACGGCGCCGATTCGCTGGAGGCTGAGACGCCCGGTGGCCGCAACATGCATTTCGGCATCCGCGAGCATGGCATGGGGGCGATCTGCAACGGCATGGCGGTCTGCGGCCTGCGCGCGTTCGGATCGACCTTCCTCGTCTTCTCCGACTACATGCGGCCGCCGATCCGGCTTTCGGCGCTGATGGAGCTGCATAACTTCACCGTTTTCACGCACGATTCGATCGGCGTCGGCGAGGATGGGCCGACTCACCAGCCGATCGAGCAGGTGCCGAGCCTGCGGATGATTCCCGGCTTGCTCACCTTCCGGCCGGGCGACGCCAACGAGGTGGTCGAGACCTACCGCATCGTGATGACGCTCAAGCACAACCCGGCCGTGCTGGTGTTCAGCCGCCAGGCGATGCCGACGCTGGATCGCTCCAGATACGCGTCCGCTGCCGGCGTGGCGAAGGGCGCCTACGTGCTGGCGGATGCGGAGGACGGCAAGCCGCAGGTGATCTTGATGGGCACCGGCACCGAACTGTCGCTCTGCGTGGCCACCTACGAGGCCCTCAAGAAGGAGGGCATTGGCGCCCGCGTCGTATCGATGCCGTGCATCGAGTTGTTCCAGCGGCAGGACGAGGCCTATCGCGATTCCGTGCTGCCGCCGTCGATCCTGGCACGCGTCTCGGTCGAGCAGGCGGCGGTGATGGGCTGGGATAAGTACGTCGGATCGACGGGCGAAATCATCGGCATGCACACCTTCGGCTCGTCCGCGCCGCTGCCGGACCTCTTGAAGAAATTCGGCTTCACGCCGGAGAAGGTCCTGGAAGCCGCCAAGCGCCAGATCGCGATCAACAAGGCGGCCTGATCGCCGCCGGCGTCATTTCTCATGGCGCCCGCGGGGCGCGACCAAGGAGACGGCTCATGCAACTCGGCATCATCGGCTTGGGCAAGATGGGCGGCAACATCGCGCGGCGCCTTACAAAGGCCGGCCACGAGATGGTCGTCTACGATCTCGACAGCAAGACCGTCGACAAGCTCGCCTCCGAGGGCATGACGCCGGCGACGAGCCTTGCCGACATGCTGTCCAAGCTGAAGGCGCCGCGCTCGATCTGGGTGATGCTGCCGGCCGGCCATATCACCGACGACACGATCTTCGACCTCGCCAACCACATGGAGAAGGGCGACACGGTGATCGACGGAGCTGCACTTCATCGACGTCGGGACGTCGGGCGGCGTGTGGGGCCTCGAGCGCGGCTATTGCATGATGATCGGCGGCGACAAGGAGGCGGTCGGCCGCATCGATCCGATCCTCAAGGCGCTGGCGCCCGGCAAGGGCAGCATCGACCCGACCCGGGGGCGCGAGAACTTCAACCACACTGCCGAGGAAGGCTACCTGCACTGCGGGCCTGCGGGCTCGGGGCACTTCGTGAAGATGGTCCACAACGGCATCGAGTACGGCATCATGCAGGCCTATGCCGAGGGCTTCGACATCATGAAGAACAAGTCCTCGGAGCAGCTTCCCGAGGACCAGCGCTTCGACCTACACCTCGCCGACATCGCCGAGGTGTGGCGGCGCGGCAGCGTCGTGGCATCATGGTTGCTGGACCTCACCGCGATCGCGCTCGCCGACAACGAGACGCTCTCGAAGTTCGAAGGCAACGTCTCGGACTCCGGCGAAGGCCGTTGGACCATCGAGGCGGCGATCGAGGAGGCCGTGCCCGCGGAGGTGCTGTCGGCCGCCCTCTACGCGCGGTTCCGCTCGCGCCAAGTCCATACGTTCGGCGAGAAACTCCTCTCGGCGATGCGCTTCCAGTTCGGTGGCCACCTCGAGCTGAAGTAGCGTCGCCCGCAACAGCGAGGCATCATGAACGAAATGCCCTTCAAGGCCGCCAAGACGTCCTCCGGGACGGCGGTCGCCCCACCGTGCGTCTTCGTCATCTTCGGCGCCTCCGGCGATCTGACGAAGCGCCTGCTCATGCCGGCGATCTACAACCTCGTCAACGAGGGCCTGCTCAACGAGGAGTTCGCGATCCTCGGCATCAATCGCGGCGACGACAACGAGGCGGCCTTCCGCACCAACCTGCTCAAGTCGATGACAGAGATCATCGAGGCCGGCGCCCAAGAGGCCGGCAAGGACAAGGTGGACGATGCGGCCAAGGCCTGGCTGCACGATCGGCTCTTCCATCTCAAAGGCGACATCACCGACGAGAAGATGTTCGTCGCGCTGGGCGAAAAAATCGGTGAACTCACGAAGGGCAAGTCGCACAAGAACGTCATCTTCTATCTCGCCACCGCCCCGGAATTCTTCGGTCCCACCGTCGAGGGGCTCGGCAAATCCGGCCTCACCAAGCAGGGCGAGGATCAGTTCCGCCGCATCATCATCGAGAAGCCGTTCGGCACCGACCTCAAGTCGGCGCGCGCGCTCGACGAGCAGATCCTCGGCATCGTCGACGAGAGCCAGATCTTCCGCATCGACCATTTCCTCGGCAAGGAGACGGTGCAGAACATCATGGTCCTGCGGTTCGCGAACTTCATGTTCGAGCCGATCTGGAACCGCGACCACATCGACCACGTGCAGATCACCGCCGCCGAGACGGTGGGCGTCGAAAGCCGCGGAAAATTCTACGACAAGACCGGCGCGCTGCGGGACATGGTGCCCAACCACATGTTCCAGTTGCTGGCGATGATGACGATGGAGGCGCCGAACTCGTTCGATGCCGACGCGATCCGCGCCGAGAAGGCCAAGGTGATCGAGGCGATCCGCCGCATGACGCCCGAGGAGGCCGTGAAGAATTCCGTGCGCGGACAGTACGTGTTCGGCGAGGTCAAGGGCAAGCCGATGCAGGCCTACCGGCAATCGCCCGACGTCAACACCAAGAGCAAGACCGAGACGTATCTCGCGCTGAAGGTCTTCATCGACAATTGGCGCTGGGCCGACGTGCCCTTCTACATCCGCACCGGCAAGGCGATGACCGCGCGCAAGACCGAAGTGGCGATCCAGTTCAAGAAGGCGCCGGGCGTGCTGTTTCGCAACGTCGACGAGGGGCAGCTGTCCAACTCGCGCATGGTGTTTCGCATCCAGCCCGACGAGGGCGTGCAGATGCGGTTTTCCGTCAAACAGCCCGGCCGCAAGGTGAAGCTCTCCGACGTCAACATGAACTTCCGCTATTCCGACTACTTCAAGTCGGCGCCGTCGACCGGCTACGAGACGCTGATCTACGATTGCCTGATCGGCGACGCGACCTTGTTCCAGCGGGCCGACAACGTCGAGAGTGGCTGGGCCGTGGTTCAGCCGCTGCTCGATGCGTGGGCGGCGGGCCAGGACATGGTGCACTGGTACGAAGCGGGCTCGGCCGGCCCGACCGAGGCCGACGACCTGCTCGCGCGCGACGGTCACAAGTGGCTTTCGCTGTGAGGCTTGCCTCGTGAGTGGTACCGATCGCATCTCGCTGCTCGTCTCCGACATCGACGGGACGCTGGTGACCGGCGACAAGCGACTGACGGAGGCGGCGATCGCGGCCGCCCGCCGCCTGTCGAAGGCCGGCGTGAGGCTGTCGCTCGTCTCGAGCCGCCCGCCCGCGGGGTTCGCGATGCTCGCCGGCCCGCTCGGCGTGAAGGCGCCGATCGGCGCGTTCAACGGCGGCGCGATCCTCAACCCCGACCTCACCCTTATCGAGGAGACGCCGGTCGACCCGGCCGCCGCCCGCACGGCGCTCGCAGCGTTCGCCGAGTTCGGCATCGACGGTTGGCTGTTCACCCGCGACACCTGGTACGTGACGAACGGCGACGGTGCCTACGTGCCGAAGGAGCGCAGGACGATCCAGCACGAGCCGACGGTCGTGGACTCGTTTGATCCCTACCTAAAGCGGGTCGGCAAGCTGGTCGGGTCGTCGGAGGACTTCGACGCGGTCGCCGCCTGCGAGGCCGCGCTGGCGACCAGGCTCGGCACCGGCGCCACCGCGAAACGTTCGCAGAAATACTATCTCGACGTGACGCCGCACGGCTTCGACAAGGGTGAGGCGACGCGCCGCATCGCGCGCGTGCTGAACATTCCCCTGAGCGAGATCGCGGTGATCGGCGACCAGGCCAACGACATTCCGATGTTCGAGGTCGCGGCCTTCAAGATCGCCATGGGCAACGGCATCGACGAGCTGAAGGCGACGGCCGACTTTGTCAGCGACGACAACGAGCACGATGGCTGGGCC
>CAZZWW010000266.1:0-4561 GCA_964657815.1 Vulcanimicrobiota bacterium
AGGCTATGCGCTTGTTCCGTCCGTCCACTCATGCTCACGCCCACTGCGACCTGCCGTGCGTCTCAGTCATGAGGAAGAACGCCATGCCCACCAGCACCGCGCCGATCCCGAGCGAGGCCACGCCATCGAGCACGGGCCTATCGAGCAGCGTGGACAAGCCGACCCCAGCGAATGCGATCAGCAGTCCCGCGACCGCCGCCGTGTCCTCCGCCACCACCACGAAGAGGCTCGGATCCTTGCTGCGCCGGATCGCCGACAGGAGCGAGCCGGCGTCCTTCGGCATCTCGCGCAACGCCAAGTAGAGCGAGGTACCCTCGGCCACGATGGAAAAGCCAAGTATGGTCAGGTTGATCCAGACGCCCGGCACGCGACGACCGAGCAGCACGACCATGCCGACAGTCTCGGGGTGCCGGATCTTCTCCAAGCCCTCGTAGAGCGAGTAGAGCCCGCCGGCGAGGAAGATGAGGAGCGCCACCACGAAGGAGTAGAAATAAAGCTCACGGCCGTAGCCGAAAGGATGGCGGCCATCGGCCGGCTTCTTGGCACGGTGCAGCCCGAACAGCAGCAATCCCTGGTTGGCGGTGTCGACCACCGAATGCACACCTTCCGACACCATCGCCGAGCTGCCTGTGAGCCCTCCGCCGACGAATTTGGCGACGGCGATCGCCAGATTGGCTCCGGCGGCGCTGACGATGGCTTTGGTGCTCTCGGCCATGTCGGCTCCGCTATGTCGTGCTCGCAGGCGGAGCGTTACGATAGGATTCCCGCCTTTGCCATCCGCAGTGTGGTGAATGCGCTGCCACGACATCGATCGGAGCGCCGCGATCGCCACGACCAGGGCAGGCGGCTGCATGTAAGTGTTCACGAACCCGTGGGCCGACGGGACGCCGGTACCAGATGCCGCCCCAGCACCTAGGTATGGCGGCCTGATCTCGACCTTGGAGACTTTGCACATGCCCGATATTTTCGTGCGATCGGCCGTCGCCGCGCTGCTCGCGGTCGCGTTCCTGCCGTCGGCTCATGCGGCCGAGCCCTACAAGATCGGCATCATCGGCGCCGGCAACGTGGGCGGCACGCTCGGGACGGTCTGGGCCAAGGCTGGTGACGAGGTGTTCTTCGCCTCGCGCCATCCCGACGAGCTCAAGGATCTTGCAGCCAGGGCCGGGCACGGCGCCAAGGTCGGCACGCCCGCCGAGGCGGCGGCGTTCGGCGATGTCGTGATAATCGCCGTGCCCTACAAGACGTTCGCCGAGGTGGCGAAGGCCAACGACGCGGCTCTGAAGGGCAAGGTGGTGTTCGACGCCTCTAACGCCATCGAGCAGCGCGACGGCGCCATGGCCAATGACGTCAACAAGGAGGGCATCGGCAAGGTCTCGGCCTCGCTGCTGCCCGGCGTGCATCTCGTGCGCGGCTTCAACGCGATTCACTACACGGACATGAGCGAGGGCGGGAAGAACAAGGAAGGGCAGCAGCTAGGCATCCCGCTCGCGAGCGACGATCCGGAGGCGATCAAGGTCGCCTCGGCGCTGGTTCTGCAAGCCGGCTTCGAGCCGATCGTGGTGCCGCTCGCTCGCGCGGGCGAGATCGGCCCGGGACGCCCGCTCGGCAGCGGGTCGTTTACGGCGGCCGAGTGGAAGCAGAAGCTCGGCCTTGCCAAGTGACTCGATCCGAGCATCCGGCCGGCGACACCATCGTTTCGCGCTCGCTTCGCCGTGTCGTGGCCATCGAGCCCGGCGAGGGCGCGGCTCTGGGCTGGGCTTGGCTCTACATCTTCGCGCTGCTCGTCGCCTATTACATCATGCGGCCGATCCGCGACGAGATGGGTGTCGCCGGCGGGGTCAAGAACCTGCCGTGGCTCTTCACCGGCACGCTGATCGCGATGATCGTGCTGAACGTGCCCTTCGGCTGGCTGGTGCGCTCGCTACCGCGCGTCCAGTTCATCGCGATCACCTACAGGTTCTTCGCGGTCAACATCCTCGTCTTCGCCGTCCTGCTCTGGGTCGCTGACAAGGACGCCACGGTGTGGATCGGCCGCGCCTTCTTCATCTGGCTATCGGTGTTCAACCTGTTCGTCGTCTCGGTGTTCTGGGCGATGATCGTCGACACCTTCGACTCCGACCAGGGCAAGCGGCTGTTCGCCTCCATCGCCGCCGGCGCCACGGTCGGCGCGGTGTTCGGCTCTTTCGTGGTCGTTGCGCTCGCCAAGCACGTGCCGCAGACCGCGCTGCTGATCGCGGCCGCCGTGCTGCTCGAGGTCGCCGTCTTCAGCGCCAAGCGACTCTCGCGGCACGCAACGACGATGCGGGGAGATGAGCGCGAGATCGCCGACGAGCGGGTCGGCGGCGGCATCTTGACCGGCTTCACCAAGACCTTCTCGTCGCCCTATCTCGCCAACACCGCGCTGTTCCTGCTGCTGTTCTCCGTCACCTCGACTTTCCTCTACTTCGAGGTCACCGAGGCGGCGGCGCACGCCTACAAGGACCATGCGGCGCGCACGAACTTCTTCGCCACAATCGATCTCATCACTAACATCGCGACGCTGGCGATCCAGCTGTTCCTGTCGGGTCGTATCCTACGCCTGCTCGGCATCACCCTGACGCTCGCGCTACTGCCGGCGGTCTCCGTGCTCGGCTTCGGCCTTCTCGCCGGCGCTCCGCTGCTCACCGCGATCATCGCGTTCCAGGTGGTGCGCCGCGCCGGCAACTTCGCCATCGCGCGGCCGACCCGCGAGATCCTTTTCACAGTGGTCCCGCGCGAGGACCGCTACAAGGCCAAGGCCTTCATCGACACGGTGATCTACCGGATCGGCGACCAGATCGGCGCCTGGTCGACCGACCTGCATGCGCTGCCCGGATTCAACCACGTCTCGCTCGCTCTCCTCGCCATTCCGCTCTCGGTGGCGTGGCTCCTCAACAGCCTCTGGCTCGGTCGTCGCCAGGAGGCGATGGCCGTCGAACAAGCGCAACCGACCGCCGATGACGTTGCCGCGGTGGCGTCGATGTGAGGTTCAACCGATCGTGGCGTCCGTCACGAAGTCGGAGGTGTCGACCGGGCGTATGAGCGCAGCGTTGAGCATATTGCGATCAAGCTCGTTCTCCCACCAGGCGATCACCACCGTCGCCACGCTGTTACCGACGAGGTTGGTCAGGGCGCGGCACTCGCTCATGAATTTGTCGACGCCGAGAATGATCGCCATGCCGGGCACCAGGACCGGGCTGATCGCGGCGAGCGTGGCGGCAAGCGTGATGAAACCGGCCCCCGTGACGCCGGTCGCACCCTTCGACGTCAGCATGGCGACGCCAATGATGGTCAGCTGCTGTTCCAGGTCCAACGGAACATGGAGCGCCTGCGCGATGAAGAGCGTCGCCAGCGTCATGTAGATGTTGGTGCCATCCAAATTGAAAGAATAGCCTGTCGGGATGACGAGACCGACCACCGGCTTTGAGCAGCCGAGAGCCTCGAGCTTGACCATGATCTGCGGCAGCACGCTCTCGGAGGACGAAGTGCCGAGTACGACCAGCAGCTCCGCCTTGATGTAGTTGAGAAAGCGGAAGATCGAGAAGCCGGCGATCCGCGCCACCGTGCCCAGCACGACCACGATGAACAGGATGGCGGTGAAGTAGAAGGTCAGGATCAGCCCAGCGAGGCTGCCTAGCGACTGCGGACCGTACTTGCCGACGGTGTAGGCCATCGCGCCGAACGCGCCGATCGGCGCCACCTTCATGACGATGGCGATCACGCCGAAGACGCCGTGAGCCACGTCGTCGATGAATGACGCGATCACCTTGCTACGCTCGCCGAGGAACATCAGGGCGAAGCCGAACAGGATGGCGAACAGCAGGACCTGAAGGACGTCGCCCTTGGCGAAGGCGCCGACAACGCTCTCGGGGATGATGTTGAGCAGGAACTCGACGGTGTTGTGGGATGCCGCCTCCTTCGAGAACTTGTCCACCGCAGCCGCATTGCCCTGCCCTGAGAAATCCTGCCCGACGCCGGCGAAATTGCCGACGAGCAGGCCGAGCACCAGCGCCAGGGTGGAGATCACCTCGAAGTAGAGCAGCGCCTTCACAGCCACGCGGCCGACCTTTCGCGCGTCCGAGATGTGGGCGATGCCCGACACCACGGTGCAGAAGATGATCGGCGTGATCACCATCTTGATCAGCTTCACGAAGCCGTCGCCGAGCGCCTTCATCCAGGGCTGCACCGCGACCTGCGGCACGACGAGTCCGACAATCACGCCGAGCACGATGGCGATGAGAACCTGGATGTAGAGGACCTTGTAGAACGGCTTGCGCTCGGGCGCGGGAATCGCCTCCCGTCCCGTGTCCTTCGTGGACGTCATCGACCCCTAACCCCACTCTGTAAAAGCGTGGCGTTTCTAGGCGCTAATCGCCGACCGGACCAGTGGCCGAACGGAGAGCTGCGCTATTTGCGCCATCGATTTTTCGATAACCGAGCATCAAGCTCGGCGCCTTCGAGCGGGTCGCGCGGTGCCCGCTGGAGCCCAGGGGTGGCGCGAGACGGCCGAGGTGCCTAGGTTAGCGTAAACCTCTCTCACGTT
>CAZZWW010000267.1:0-4545 GCA_964657815.1 Vulcanimicrobiota bacterium
ACGGCGACCGAGAGCACGCGCTTGGCCTGGAACTGGCCGATCACGTAGTCGTCGAGGACCTTGCAGATCTCCTTCGGCGTGGGGATGCCGTCGCGGTTCTTGACCAGCGCCGACTTGTTCTCCTCGCGGATGATGTCCATGCACAATTCGACGCATTCGTCGCAGATGAACACCGTCGGCCCGGCGATGAGCTTACGGACCTCGTGCTGACTCTTGCCGCAGAACGAGCAGTAGAGCGTGTTCTTCGAGTCGCTGCCGCCGACCTTGGTCATGGCTCAATCTCCAGGCCGCCGCCGCGTGCACGCCGGCCAACCGATATGATCTGAAGGGTCCGGCCAACGCAAACCCGCCGGGCCCGACGCACGAGAGCGCTGCACGCGCAAACCCGTCCGCTACTCTCCCGCCATCGGAGCCCCTGCTCCGGGGCAGGCCTTCCGCCGCCCTTCCACGCTGCTCGAGCGAGCCACATGCAAGAGACGGCGCCACTCGGCCGTCTAGGTCTACCGGAACGGTCCGCGTCACCTCGATGCAACAAAACATCGGTACGCTGCGACTGTCGCGGCAAATCAGTTAATCAGACCTTAACGAGCGCTCCACGGGCGCGCAATCGCCAGGGTCGCCGGGTGAGAACGTCAGGCGACGCTCTTCACCTCGGGCTTGTCGTCCGGCCGCTTCTCGATGACCGTGTCGACGATGCCGAACTCCTTGGCCTCGTCCGAGGACATGAAGTGGTCGCGATCCAGCGTGCGCTCGATCTCGTCGTAGGTGCGGCCGCAATGCTTCACGTAGATCTCGTTCAGCCGCTTCTTCACCTTCATGATGTCCTCGGCGTGCCGGAGGATGTCGGAAGCCTGGCCCTGGAAGCCGCCGGAGGGCTGGTGCACCATGATGCGGGCATGAGGCAAGGCGGCGCGCATGCCGGGCTCGCCGGCGCAGAGCAGCAGCGAGCCCATCGAGGCGGCCTGGCCGACGCAGAGCGTGCGGACCCGCGGCTTGATGAACTGCATCGTGTCGTAGATCGCCAGGCCCGCCGTGACGACGCCGCCCGGCGAATTGATGTACATCTCGATGTCCTTCTTGGGGTTCTCGGCCTCCAGGAAGAGCAGCTGGGCGATGATCACCGAGGCCATGTGGTCCTCGACCGGCCCGGTCAGGAAGATGATGTGCTCGCGCAGCAGGCGCGAGTAGATGTCGAACCCGCGCTCGCCCCGGGTGGTGTTCTCGATGACCTGCGGGATCAGGTACTGGCCGGTGGTCTCGATCGGGAAGCGATCGCGCAATGGGTCGCGCATGGGTCGGTCTCTCTGGCTCGTCTGTTCCGAGTCGGCGGGGCGGCCGATCGCTCCCCAGCAATGTAGGATGCCGCGCGGCGCGGTGCAAAGGGCTGGCTTGCCCCAGGCTTGCGCCGGCCTCCGCCTGCGACGCCATAGCCGCGCGACGCCGTTCGCGCCATGATCGTGGCGCGGGGAGAGGATGCCCGAGGAGATCACGCCATGGACAAGCAGCACGTCAAGGGCGCGGCCGACAAGGTCGCGGGCTCGATCAAGGACACGGTCGGCCGAGCCACCGGCAACACCCGCCTGCAGGCCGAGGGCAAGGCCGACAAGGCCCGAGGCGGCCTGCGCACCGCGCTCGGCGACATCAAGGATTTCTTTCGCGGGCGGCGGTAGGCGGAGCGGCGCGGGACGGCCGACGTGACCAAGTCGGCCGAGCCGCTGTCGGACAGCCTCTATCAAACCTGGACGGTCGAGTAGGCGCGTCTGCTGCGAGCAGCGATTTCGGTCGCGCCGATCTCGCCAACATCGTGGAGGAGATCGAGACCTTGGGACGATCGGACCGCTCCGCCGTGCGGTCGGCCCATCGCCATGGTCGCGCCGCGTCTGCTCGAGCTCATCTTCCAGAAGGAGCGGGCGAGCCGGAGCTGGTACGGGACGATCGCGCGGGAGCGCAGCAACGCGGCGGGCCTCCTCGAGGACAACCCTAGCCTCGAGCCGCAGCGCGCCGAGCTGTTCGACAGGGCATATCGGGAGGCCCGCAAGGAAGCGGCGGCGGAGACGGGCCTGCCGCTCTCGGCGTTTCCGGCCGAGCCGCCCTTCACGCTCGCGGAGCTGCTGGACGAGTCCTACCTGCCGAACCGAGGGGCCACCGGTCCTGTCGCCTCACCCGAACCAGCGCAGCAGCGGGGGCAGCACCAGGGGCGTCACCAGCGCCGTGAGGGCACCGTTGAGGCCGAGCGCGATGCCGGCGAAGGCGCCGGCCATTGGGTCGACCTGGAAGGCGCGCGCCGTGCCGATGCCGTGGGCCGCCAGCCCGGCGGCGAAGCCGCGCGCCGCCCAGTCGCGGATGCGCAGCGCGTTCATCAAGGGCGTCACGATCACCGCGCCGAAGACGCCGGTGATGACCACGAACACGGCGGTGAGCGCCGGGATGCCGCCGTTGGCCTTGGCGAGACTCATCGCGATCGGCGTCGTCACCGACTTCGGCCCCAGCGAGGCGAGCAGCGCGAGCGGCAGGCCGAAGAGGCCGCCGACGGCCACGGCGCTCGCGATCGAGACCAGCGATCCCAGCGTGAGGGCGCAGAGCATCGGCACCAGGGTGGCGCGGACGCGGCCGAGGTTGCGGTAGAGCGGCACCGCGAGCGCCACCGTCGCCGGTCCCAGCAGGAAATGTACGAACTGCGCGCCGGCGAAGAACGTGTCGTAGCTGGTCCCGGTGACGATGAGCAGCGCCCCCAGGAGCGCCGCCGAGATCGCCACCGTGTTGACGAGCGGATGGCGGTGGCAGGCGGCGGCGAGACGATCGGCGAGGACGTAGACCACCAGCACCAGCGTCAGCCAAAGCAGCGGGTTGGCGGAGAGATAGACCCAGATCTCGCCGGCGCGCTCGGGCACGCGCTCGAGCCGGGTCACGGCCGTGCCTCAGGGCCGCCGAGGCCGGCCGCGCGCTCGACGTCCTGCGCGCGAGACCCGTGACGGAAGGCGTGCAGCCGCGACACGAAGCGGAAGGTGACGGCGGTGACGACCAGCGCCAGCGTCGTCGAGATCGCGATGGCGAGCAGAATCGGCACGGCCTTGTCGCGCAGCACGTCGAGATACTTGATGACGCCGACCGAGGCCGGGATGAACAGCAGCGACAGGTTGCGCAGCAGCGCGTCGCTGACGCTGCCGATGGCGTCGGGGACCCGCGGCTCGGCGAGGCCGGCGCGGCGCCCGCGGACGACCAGCGCGGCGAAGAGCAGCCCGAGCCCGGCGACGGGGCCGGGCAAGGGCAGGGCGAAGGCGCGCACCAGCACCTCGCCGGCGAGCTGGCAGCCGAGCAGCGCGGCGAGCCCTGCGATCATCGGCGGCCCTCGACACCCGACGCGACGCATCCCACCTCGGAGCGCGGGAATTCGAGGAAATTGCGGTCCATGGTGCGCCTCGCACTCGCCGTCTCGGGCGGCCTCGTCCTCGCGGCTTCGCTCGCCGCGCCGGCCTTCGCCTTCACCACGCCGTTCACCTTCCACTGCACCGACAAGGTCGCCCACGTGCTGCCGCCCGGCGAGACCAAGGCGCCGCCGAGCGAGGTGCAATGCTACGGCTATACCGACGGCGGCGAGACCGCGAACTTCGTCAGGGGACCGGCGCGCTGACCGCATAGGTGGACAGCTCGGCGCCTGCCCGCCATAAGTCGCCTCGATCGACCGAGAGGAACCAAGCCTTGTCGAAGCTCGTCGACACCCTGACCCGCGTCTTCACCTGGTGGAACGGCCAGACCGTCGGCACCGCGCTGTGGACGGCGCGCAACGGCGAGTGCGTCGGCACCGACGAATACGGCAACATCTACTACCGCGCGGCGGGCGGCCGCATCGATCCCGCGCTCGGCTTCGAGCGGCGCTGGGTGATCTACAACGGCTATTCCGAGGGCTCGAACGTGCCCACCGGCTGGTACGGCTGGCTGCACCACACCTCCGACGTGCCGCCGCCCGACGAGAGCTACACGCCCAAGGACTGGCAGAAGCCGCACCTCAAGAACATGACCGGTACGCCCGAGGCCTGGCGTCCGCCGGGCTCCACCCTGCGCGCCAACGCCCGCCCCCCCGCCACGGGCGACTACGAGGCCTGGTCGCCGGATTAGCCACCGGTCGCGTCCCATGAGCCAACCCGACCCCTCGATGCCCGACGACGAGACGCTGGCGTTCGCCGCCCGCGTGTTCGACCTGGCCCGCCACGGCGATGCCGCGGAACTCGGCGCTCTGCTCGATGCGGGGCTGCCGCCCAACCTCCGTAACGACAAGGGCGACAGCCTCGTCATGCTCGCCGCCTACAACGGCAACGCGCCGGCGGTCCGTGTGCTGCTGGAGCACGGGGCCGATCCCGACGCGCTGAACGACAAGGGACAGTCGCCGCTCGCCGGCGTCGCCTTCAAGGGCGAGACCGCCATCGCCCGGCTGCTGCTGGAGCATGGCGCCAAAGCGGACGGCACCGGCGGCGACCGCACCCCGCTGATGGTCGCGGCCATGTTCGACAAGGTCGAGATCGCGACGCTGTTGCTGGAGCACGGCGC
>CAZZWW010000268.1:0-2399 GCA_964657815.1 Vulcanimicrobiota bacterium
CCTGCCACCATCCATATGGATGGTCAAAGCCAAGAAGCAAGAGGCTGGTGCGTCGCGGCCGATCTTGCCGGCGAGATGAATGAGGTCGACGAACTCGTCGGCCTGACGCCGAAGCTCGTCGGCGATCATCGCCGGTTGCGTCGAGTTGGTGGACACAACGGAGACGCGCACGCCCTTGCGCTGGATCGCCTCGACGAGGGACCTGAAGTCGCCGTCGCCTGAAAATAAAACCAGATGATCGACGTGTTCGGCCATCTCCATGGCGTCGACCGCCAACTCTATATCCATGTTTCCTTTGACTTTTCGACGACCGAGCGCGTCGACGAACTCTTTAGTGGGCTTGGTCACGACGGAAAATCCGTTGTAGTCCAACCAATCAATCAGCGGACGGATCGACGAGTACTCCTGGTCTTCTACGAGGGCAGTATAGTAGAAGGCTCGGATCAGCTTCCCGCGGCTTTCAAATTCCTTCAGCAGGCGCTTATAGTCGATGTCGAAGCCAAGCGCTTTCGCTGTTGCATAAAGATTCGCGCCGTCGATGAAAAGCGCAATCCGATCTAGCTCAGCCATTAGTGAGGTCTCGTTCTTTCTTGTCTTTGATTAACGTCGTTTGGGCCATCAGGCTCGATAGGTGAGGTCGAGCCTGACCTGTAGCGGCAAAGTGCCGATTGCCAACTACGAGCAGTCGTACTGGTCGCAGCAATGGCCCGCTCGCCGTCCGACGTCAAGCGACATGGCGATCCGTCGCATTGTCAAATCGGCTTATTGCAGAAAACGATCAATCGGATTGTTCTCGAGAGTTGCATTGCTGCGGCATTGTTCGCTAAACCGCGTGCAACTCCCACCAGATTAACGAGAGGCCAGTCGCATGGCACGCGTGACGGTAGAAGATTGCGTCGACAAGGTCGAAAACCGGTTCGAACTGGTGCTGATCGCGAGCCACCGCGCCCGCCTCATTGCATCGGGCAGCCCGATAACGGTCGACAGGGATAACGATAAGAACCCCGTCGTCGCGCTCCGCGAGATCGCCGACGTGACGCAGACCCCCGAGGATTTGAAGGAGGATTTCATCCACTCGCTGCAGAAGCAGGTCGAGGTGGACGAGCCGGAGGCCGAGGTCGTGCCGGCGCTGGTGCAGCCGCAGCCCGACATGCCGCAGCCCGAGATCGGCGATGCCGGCTTCGACCGTATGACCGAGGAAGACCTGCTGCGCGGGCTCGAGGGCCTGGTGCCGCCGGCCGCGACCGACGACGAGGGCGAATAGGCCTCCTCGTTTTCTCCCTTCCGCGAACGGCTGCGGAAAGGCATAGCGGAGCAGCGAGCCGAATGGGCGGCTCGTTCCTCGCGAAGGGGGCGGACGAACCACCTCCATGATGCGCCAATACGAGCTGGTCGACCGGGTTCGCCGCTACAACCCGCAGGCCGACGAGGTTCTGCTCAACCGCGCCTACGTCTACGCGATGCAGGCGCACGGTGCCCAGGTGCGGGCGTCCGGCGATCCGTATTTCTCGCATCCGCTCGAAGTCGCGGCGATCCTCACCGACCTGCACCTCGACGACGCGACCATCGTCGCCGCGGTCTTGCACGACGTCATCGAGGATACGGAATCGACTCGCGAGGAAGTCGACCGGCTGTTCGGCCGCGAGATCGGCGCGCTCGTCGAGGGGCTGACCAAGCTCAAGCGCCTCGATCTCGTCTCCAAGCGGGCGGTGCAGGCCGAGAACTTCCGCAAGCTGCTGCTCGCCATCGCCGCCGACGTGCGCGTGTTGCTGGTGAAGCTCGCCGACCGCCTCCACAACATGCGCACGCTGCACTTCGTGCCGCCGGAGAAGCGCGCCCGCATCGCCGAGGAGACGCTGGACATCTACGCGCCGCTGGCCGGCCGCATGGGCATGCAGCGCATGCGCGAGGAACTCGAGGACCTCGCCTTTCGCCACCTCATGCCCGATGCCTATGCGACCATCGAGGCGCGGCTCGACGACGTCGGCCGCAACAACAAGCTGCGCATCGTCGCCATCGAGAGCGAGATCGCCGCAGCACTCCTCGCGGACGGGATCGTGGCCGACGTCAAGGGGCGGCAGAAGCAGCCCTATTCGGTGTGGCGCAAGATGGAGCGCAAGCAGATCACCTTCGAGCAGATGTCCGACATCTTCGGCTTCCGCATCATCGTGCGCATGCTGCCGGAGTGCTATCGCGCGATCGGCGTGGTGCACACCCGCTGGCCGACGGTGCCCGGCCGATTCAAGGATTACATCTCGACCCCCAAGCCCAACGACTATCGCTCGATCCATACGACCGTCGTCGGTCCCGGGCGCCAGCGGGTCGAGCTGCAGGTGCGCACCGCGGCGATGCACGACATCGCCTCCAACGGCATCGCCGCGCACGCCACGTACAAGGAG
>CAZZWW010000268.1:2420-4541 GCA_964657815.1 Vulcanimicrobiota bacterium
AAGGCATGACATCCGACGAGACGGCCCTGAGAACGGAGAGCAAGGCCTTCACCTGGCTGCGCCGTACCATCGAGCTGCTCGCCGAGGGCTCGTCGCCGGAGGAGTTCCTGGAACACACCAAGCTCGAATTGTTCCTCGACCAGGTGTTCTGCTTCACGCCCAACGGACGGCTCATCGCGCTGCCGCGCGGCGCCACCGCGATCGACTTCGCCTATGCCGTCCACACCGACGTCGGCAACCAGGCGGCGGCCGCCAAGATCAACGGGCGATCGGCGCCGCTGCTCACCGAGCTGGGGAACGGTGATGAAGTCGAGATCGTGCGCCAGGAGGGCCAGGTGCCGCCCGCCGTCTGGGAGACGCTGGTGGTCACCGGCAAGGCGCGCGCGGCGATCCGGCGGGCCACGCGCGAGGCGATGCGCGCGCAATATGCCGGGCTGGGGCGCCAGATCGTCGCCCGCGCGTTCGAGCGTGCCGGACGCATGCTCGTGGACGAGCGCCTGAAGGCCGTGTTGCCGCGCTTCGCCCGAGGCAGCGTCGAGGACGTCTTCGCCGCCGTGGGCCGCGGCGAGATGTTCTCCGGCGACGTGCTCAAGGCGGTTCATCCCGAGGTCGCCGAGGAGCGCAGGCCGGCGACGCCGCACCGTGCCCGCGACGCCGGCTGGTTCGGCACGCGCACCCACCCCAACCTGCTGTTCCACGTGCCGGGCGCCAGCGAGGAGGTCGACTGGAAGATGATGGCCAAGGCCGGCCTCCATCCCGACCTGCCGGTGGTGCTGTCGCCCGCGGGCGGCGCGCTTCCCGGCGACCGCATCGTCGGCATCCTCGATCCCGACAAATCGATCACGATCTACCCGATCCAGTCGGCCGAGCTGACGCGCTTCGACGACCAGCCCGAGCGCTGGCTCGACGTGCGCTGGGAGATCGGCGAGAACGAGCGCCCGTTCTTTCCCGCCACGCTCGCCATCACTGCGATCAACGAGCCCGGCACGCTCGGCGTCATCGCCACGGTGATCGGCGAGAACGGCGCCAACATCGACAACATCGTGATGAAGCCGATCTCGCGCGATTCGCGGCTGCTGGTGGCCGACGTCGAGGTCGGCGACCTCAAACATCTCGGCACGATCGTCTCGCAACTGCGCGCGCGGCCGATCGTCAGCAAGGTCGAGCGGGTGAACGGATGAGCAAGCTCCGCCTCGGCGTGAACATCGACCACGTGGCCACGGTGCGCAACGCGCGCGGCGGCGCCGTCCCCGATCCAGTGCGTGCCGCCCACTTGGCGGTGGAGGCCGGTGCCGACGGCATCACCGCGCACCTGCGCGAGGACCGTCGTCACATCCGCGACGACGACATGCGCCGGCTCAAGGCCGAGCTGACGGTGCCGCTCAACTTCGAGATGGCGGCAACCGACGAGATGGTCGCGATCGCCGTCGCGACGCGGCCGCACGCCGCCTGCCTGGTGCCCGAGAAGCGCAGCGAGCGTACGACCGAGGGCGGCCTCGACGTGATCGGCGGCCACGACCACCTGCGCATCGCGACGACCGAACTCGGCAAGGTCGGCATCCGCGTTTCGCTGTTCATCGAGCCCACGGTGCAGGCGGTGCAGGCCGCGCGCTCGATCGGCGCGCCGGTCGTCGAGCTCCACACCGGCGCCTGGTGCGACGTGCTGACCCACGGCGAGGAGGCCCGCGCCGTGCACGAGCTGGAACGCCTGCGGATCGCCGCCGCCGAGGCCGAGGCGCAGGGCATCGAGTGTCACGCCGGCCACGGGCTCGACTACGCCACCGCACGTAGGATCGCGGCGCTGCCGCAGCTCGTCGAGCTGAACATCGGGCACTTCCTGATCGGCGAGGCGATCTTCGTCGGTCTGCCGGCGGCGATCGGCGCGATGCGGGCGGCGATGGATGCCGGCAGGGCGGAGGCATGATCCTCGGCGTCGGCACCGATCTCTGCAGCATCGAGCGCATCGAGCAATCGTTGCAGCGTTTCGGCGATCGCTTCGTGCATCGCTGCTTCACCGACGTCGAGCGCCGCCGCGCCGAGGGCAGGGCGGGGCGCGCCGCCACCTACGCCAAGCGCTTCGCCGCCAAGGAGGCCTGCGCCAAGGCGCTCGGCACCGGCATC
>CAZZWW010000269.1:0-4535 GCA_964657815.1 Vulcanimicrobiota bacterium
CGGCGGGCGTCAGCCGGTCGCAGAGTGCCGCCGCCGCTTCCTGATGAGGAATGGTGACGTTGCAGCCGACGTAATCGCCGGATCGAACACTCGATACGAAGGCGGCGAGATCGTCCGGCTCCACCGCGACCTTGTCGTAGGTCCCGGCGACGCCGTGGTGCACCAACCAGTGGCGGTGGATCAGCGGCGAGCGCGTATGCGCAATCGGCCAGCCGATCACGCCGGCGTGCTTGATCCCCATCAAATCTCTACCGCGCCGGTCTCGCGCAGCATGCGGAGCAACGGAAGCATGGGCAGGCCGAGGATCGTCGACTGCTCGCCCTCGATGGCCTCGAAGAGATGGATGCCGAGCCCCTCCACCGCGTAGCCGCCGACGCTCGACAGCACGCTGTCGCCCGCGAGATCGAGGTAGCAATCGACGAAGGCCTCGGAGAAGGCGCGGCAGGTGAGGTGCGCCTCGGCGCAGGCCTCCGCCACGATCTCACCGTCGCGCGTCAGGCAAAGGGCGGCGTGCAGCGTGTGCGTGCGGCCCGACATGGCGAGGATCTGCCGTCGGGCGATCGCGCGATCTGCCGGCTTGGTCACGAGGCTGCCCTCGAGCGATAGGGTCTGGTCGGCGCCGAGCACGAGGCGGCCTGCTTGCCCCGCGCTGACCGATTGCGCCTTCTCGCGCGCCAGACTTGCCGCCACGGCACTCCCTTCGGCATCGCGCGGGAGCGTCGCCTGAACGCCCCGTTCGTCGATGCCGGCGTCGATCGCCTCGAACGGGATGCCCGAGGCGGCGAGCAGCGCCCGCCGCGCCTGGCTCTTGGAGGCGAGCACGAGAGGTCGGGGCTGCAGCCAGAGATTGGGCATCGATCCTTCGCGACTTGTCCGACGTTCACTCGCCGTCGGCACCATCCAAGGCCATCGACTTATGCCGATGCGCGCGCAGCAGGTCCATGATCGCCGCGGCAGTTTCCTCGATCGAGCGACGCGTCACGTCGATCGTCGGCCAGCCCTGGCGCTCGAACAGCCGGCGAGAAGAATTGATCTCCTCCGTGACCAGCTTCTTGTTGACGTAGTCCGACATGCCATCGTCGGCATGGCTGAGGATTCGGGAGCGACGCACCTGGACGATGCGGTCGGGCGTCGCCAGCAGGCCCACGACGAGCGGCCTGACCAGGAAGCGGATCGAAGCCGGCACCTCGACGCGCGGCACCATCGGGATGTTGGCGGTCTTGAAGCCGCGGTTGGCGAGATAGATGCTCGTCGGTGTCTTCGAGGTGCGGCTGATGCCGAGCAGCACGATATCCGCCTCCTCGTAGTCCTCGACGTTCTGGCCGTCGTCGTGCGCCATAGAGAAATTGAGCGCGTCGATGCGGCGGAAATAGTCCGAGTCGAGGAGGTACTGCGCCCCGGGCCGCGCGGTGACGTCCATGCCGAGATAGCCGTGGAAGAAGTCCAGTACCGGCCCCAACACCGAGAGCGCCGGCGCGCCGGCCTCGTGGCACGCCGCCTCGAGGCGCCTGCTCAGTTCGAGATCGACCAAGGTGTAAAGCACGATGCCGGGCGCCGTCTCGATCTCGCCGATGGCACGGTCGAGCTGATCGCGGGTGCGCACGAGCGGATAGATGTGCTCCATCGGCGACACGCCGGGATACTGCGCCACCACGGCGCGCGAGACCGCCATGAGGGTCTCGCCGGTGGCGTCCGAGAGAAGGTGGAGGTGGAAGCTGTTGCGCGTGACCATCCGCTGGACCTGCTCGGTGAAATCCTGGGGATGGACCGGGACAAGCTGGTCGATCCGACGGCTGGCTCGAGCGGACTAGCCGAGCGGCGTGAAACCTTCAACAGGCCAGCGTTCATAGTCGGCGCCGGCTCACCGCCGCCGCATCTGTTAACAAGTCGTTAACCTTGTACGGCGCGGCCGGACAGGCATCCGAAGTCTCGGTCCGCATTAACGAATCGTTAATGGCGCGCGATCGTCCCGTCGGTGTGAACAAGACTCGTAAGTGGCTGGCGACAAGAGATGTTGTGCGCACCGCGTCGCGGCCCTAATCCAGGGTCCAAGAAGAAGAAAAAAGAAGAATCTTTCTAAGGATTGTTTGGATTTGACCGTGGAAACGCCGAGACTTTCACCGAAGTTCCTGCGGGCGCTGGCCGGCGAACCGGTATGGCCGCCACCGCTCTGGCTCATGCGCCAGGCCGGGCGGTACCTGCCGGAATACCGCGCCATCCGTGCCGAGGCCGGCTCGTTCCTGCAGTTCTGCTACGACCCCAAGACGACGGTCGAGGCCACGCTGCAACCGATCCGGCGCTTCGGCTTCGACGCCTCGATCCTGTTCTCCGACATTCTGGTCGTGCCCGACGCCCTCGGACAGAAGGTGCGCTTCGAGGTCGGTGAAGGCCCACGTCTCGACCCGATCACCACCGTCGAGGGCGTCGACTCGCTGCGCGACGAAGTCGACCTCGACCATCTCGCACCGGTCTTCGAGACGGTGGCGCGACTCAAGCAGGACCTGCCGGGCGAGGTGCCGCTGATCGGTTTCTGCGGCGCGCCCTGGACGGTGGCGAGCTATATGATCGCGGGCCGCGGCACGCCCGACCAGGCGCCGGCCCGCGTCTTCGCGTACCGCGAGCCGGCGCTGATGGCGCGCATCGTCGACAAGCTTGTGGCCGCCTCGATCGCCTATCTCGGCAGACAGGTCGAGGCCGGCGTCGATGCCCTCCAGATCTTCGACACCTGGGCGGGCGTGCTGCCGGCCGGCGAGTTCGAGCGCTGGTGCGTGCGACCGATCGCGGCAATCGTCGCCGGGGTGCGCGCACGGCATCCGGGGGTGCCGATCATCGTCTTCGCTCGAGGGATCGGGCCGCGCATCCTCGAGCTCAAGGATGCCACCGGCGCCGACGCGCTCGGCCTCGACACCGCGGTCGATCCGCACTGGGCGGCGCGCACCTTGCCGCCGACGACCGTGCTGCAGGGCAACCTCGACCCCCTTGCCCTCATCGCAGGGGGCCATGCGCTCGATGCCGCCGTCGGCCGCATCCTCGCCGCCTTCCGGCACCGCGCGCACGTCTTCAACCTTGGCCACGGCATTCTGCCGGAGACGCCGATCGCGCATGTCGAGCGGCTCGTGGAACTGGTCAGGCGCGGGGAGTGAGGACGGCCCGGCTGGTCAAGCTGGCGCGTCCGTGCTTCTAGGTCGCGCCCGCAATTCTCGGCCGGACCAAGCCATGACCACCTATTCCCTCTTCCTGCTGCCCGGCGACGGCATCGGGCCCGAAGTCATGGCGGAGGTCGAGAAGGTGATCGCAGCGCTCGAGCGCTCCGGCGCGGCACGCTTCGATCTCGACCGCGGCCTCGTCGGAGGTGCCGCCTACGATGCCCACGGCGTGGCGATCTCGGACGCCGACATGGCCAAGGCGCAGGCAGCCGATGCCGTGCTGCTCGCCGCCGTGGGCGGCCCCAAATGGGACGGCGTGCCCTACGAGCAGCGGCCCGAGGCCGGCCTGCTGCGGCTGCGCAAGGACATGGGGCTCTACGCCAACATCCGTCCGGCGATCTGCTACCCCGCGCTCGCCGACGCTTCCTCGCTCAAGCGCGAACTGGTCGACGGGCTCGATCTCGTCATCGTGCGCGAGCTGACCGGCGGCGTCTATTTCGGCGAGCCGAAGGCCATCACCGACCTTGGCAATGGCCAGGAACGCGCCGTCGACACTCAGGTCTACGACACGCATGAGATCGAGCGCATCGGACGCGTCGGCTTCGAACTGGCCCGGCAGCGCGGCGGCCGGCTCTGCTCGTCCGAGAAGCGCAACGTCATGAAGTCAGGCGTGCTGTGGAACCGGATCATCACCAAGATGGGCCGCGAGGAGTACCCCGACGTCGCGCTCGAGCACCAGCTCGCCGATGCCCTCGGCATGGCGCTGGTGCGCCATCCCAAGCGGTTCGACGTCATCGTCACCGACAACCTCTTCGGCGACATGCTGAGCGATGTGGCGGCCATGCTGACGGGCTCCATCGGCATGCTGCCCTCGGCCTCGCTCGGCGACGTCGACGTGGCCACCGGCCGGCGCAAGGCGCTCTACGAGCCGGTGCACGGTTCGGCGCCCGACATCGCCGGCCGGGGTCTCGCCAATCCGATCGCGATGATCGGCTCGCTCGCCATGGCGATGCGCTACACCTTCGATCGCGCCGACCTCGCCGACCGCATCGAGGGGGCGATCTCGGCCGTGTTGGCCCAGGGTCTGCGTACCGCCGACATCAAGGGGGCGCATGAAACCTCGATCTCGACGGCGGCGATGGGCGAGGCCATCGTCGCGGCGCTCACCGCCTGAGGTCCGCGGAGGTCGTTCGGCGTGCTCTCCAGTGTGATGAGCCGGGGGCGAAAAACGGCACGCTTGCGCCGCCCCCCACGCTGCGCTTAGAAGCGCCCTCCGCCGGGGGCTCGCTCCCGCCGTATGGAGGGGTGGCCGAGTGGTTGAAGGCGCACGCCTGGAAAGTGTGTATGCGGGAAACCGTATCGCGGGTTCGAATCCCGCTCCCTCCGCCA
>CAZZWW010000270.1:0-4534 GCA_964657815.1 Vulcanimicrobiota bacterium
CACGCTCCCCGAGCAGGCCGATACCGACGCCTGCCGCGACCGTCATGGTCACGATGAGCACCCACAGGAGGCCGCGAACGATCCCGAACAGCCCGCTGTGACCGGCGGGGGCGCCCCCGTCCTCGGCCTCGGGATCATCGCGCAAGTCGAACAGCGCGAGCACGAGAGCGGCGGCGACCAGCAGCGCGCCTACGCCGCGCGCGGCGACCGAGAACTCGAGCGAGGCGTAGATGACCCCGTTGACCGCCTCGATGACCTTGGCGGCGGACACGATCAGCGCCACGCCGACCACGATGCGCACCAGCTTGTCGGCGGTGTCGTCGTCGAGCGACACCATCCGCCACTTACGACGGCCGGGTGCCAGTAGCGCCCGCGACAGGCCGGCCGCGAGGGCCAGCCGGATCACACCCCATTGCATCGCATCGAACAGCGGGGCCAGCCGCGGCTCCGGCGCAACGGCGAAGCTGAACACGAAGACGACGCCGTACATGATGCCGATGACGAGGCCCGACACGCTGATCGCCGTCCACCAGGCGACCAGCACCTTGCGCCAGCGGCCCGGCTTCTCGATGTGGCTTTCCTTGGCCATCACGCGACGCGCGGCGATCGTCAGCGGCCAATAGAGGATCACGACGCCGAGCACGACCGCCCAGAAGGCGACGAGTCGCCCGCCGTTCAGGTTCTCGTTGAACGTGTCGAGCCAGTTGTGGAACACGCGGCTCGCGTCCGCGAAGTTCCCGGGAGTCTCGCGCGCGACGGTGAACCAGAGCGGCGGACTGAGGATGCTGGTGGAGCGCTGGAACAGCGACGTCGTGAACAGAGAGCGCTGCCGCTTGGCGGTGTAGGTCGACAATTGCTGCGCCTTGACCAGCAGCAGCTTGGCCGATTTGAACAGCCCGTCGTTGGTCTGGAACGACTTCTCAAGTTCGGCGCGCTGTTTCGCGATGTCGGCGCTCTCGCCCTTCTCCGGCTTGGCGCCCAGTTCGTCGAGACGCGCCTTCATCGCCGCGACGCGCGGCGTCAATCGATCGACGAGAGCTTGAGCCTCGGCGGTGAGCGGCCCGAGCTCGGTCGAGATCTCGCCGAGCTGAGCCTGGGTCGGACGCTGGACGTCGACCTTCTTCTCGGTCGCTGCGATCTTGTCGGAAAGCTGCTGGACCTGACCGTTCAGGTGCTCCTGCGTCTCCGTTCCTTGCGCCGGCTGCGCGCGCGCCATCGCCAGGGGAACGGCGACGAGGACGAGCAGGAGCAAAGAGAAGCGAAGGAGGCGGGTCATCAGGCTCGCGGGATGGACGATGGGCGAGGCGCAAAAGGCCGATGAAATCCGGTTTTGTTGCGGCGCCGCATCACCACGGCCGCGACGACATGGACGCCGGGGCGGCAAGCCACTACGTCACCGCCACCTCTTTCACGGCGTACAGCGCCCGGAGATCCCGTTGCTCGATCGATCGCACATCACCGGCTTCGCGCTCAACACGCTGGATCGCATGGCCAACCAGCGGGAGGACGAGGCCTTCATCGCCGGTCTGCGCGATCATCCCGGAACCCGCTATCTCGTGCTGTCCGGCGAGATCCCGGCGCTCAAAGCCGAGGAGGCCGGCAACGACGCTTTGTTCACCTTCGCCGAGGCTAAGGCGCTCGGCAACGCGACCCACACCGTCTTCCTCGGCTGCCACGGCGACCGCGCGCTCTTCGCCAAGCTGATCGAGGCGGCGAGCCACGACAATTCCCAGGAGCGCGGGGCCCTTTCGTTCATCGACCTGCGCACGATCGCGAACCAGGGGCTCGTGACGCCGGACATCGTCGGCGCGCTGAGCCAGGCCAAGAGCCTGCTCTACTGGCACAAGCACAACGCGTTCTGCGCCAATTGCGGCCAGCCGACACGCCCCTCCATCGGCGGCTCGCGGCGCGAATGCGACAATTGCGAGCGCCACCACTTCCCGCGGCTCGAGCCCGTGGTCATCATGCTCGTCACCGACGGCGACCGCTGCCTGCTCGGCCGGCAGACGCGCTTTCCGCCGGGCATGTACTCCTGCCTCGCCGGATTCGCCGAGATCGGCGAGACGCTGGAGGACGCGGTGCGGCGCGAGGTGATGGAGGAGGCGGGCCTCCGGGTTGGCCGCGTCGACTACTTCGCTTCGCAGCCTTGGCCGTTTCCCTCGTCGCTGATGATCGGCTGCACAGCCGAGGCGCTCTCCACCGAAATCATCATCGATGCCATCGAGCTCGAAGACGCCCGCTGGTTCCACCGCGACGAGGTGCGCCTGCTGCTGTCGCGCACCCATCCGGAAGGCTTCGTCTGTCCGCCCAAGCTCGCCATCGCCAATACGCTGATGAGCGATTGGGCGCAGGGATGAGCGGCGCGCTCGTTCTCTTCTCCGGCGGCCAGGATTCGACCACCTGTCTGGCCTGGGCCCTGGAGCGTTACGATCGCGTCGAGACGGTCGGCTTCGACTACGGCCAGCGCCATCGCGTCGAGCTCGAGGGACGACCGCGCCTGCGGGCGGCTCTGGCGGAGCGCTGGGGCATCCGCCTGGGGCCGGATCATACGCTCGACATGACGGCGCTGGCGGGCATCGGCGAGACCGCGATGACCCGAGACATCGCCATCGAGACCGATGCCAAAGGGCTTCCCAACACCTTCGTGCCGGGGCGCAACCTGCTGTTCCTGACCTACGCCGCTGCGCTGGCTCATCGCCGTGGACTCGACGTGCTCGTCGGCGGCATGTGCGAGACCGACTTCTCGGGTTATCCCGACTGCCGCGACGACACGATGAAGGCGATGCAGGTGGCGCTGAACCTCGGCATGGCGGCGCGCTTCAAGGTCGAGACGCCGTTGATGTGGCTCGACAAGGCGGACACCTGGCGGCTGGCCGAGAGCCTCGGTGGCGGCAGCCTCGTCGACCTCATCGTCGAGGCGACCCACACCTGCTACCTCGGCGAGCGCGGCGCCCGACACGATTGGGGCTACGGGTGCGGCACGTGTCCCGCGTGCGCCCTACGCGCCGATGGATGGCGAGAGTACCACACCTCGCGAGCTTAGTGGATCGGCGCGTCGTGCTTGTGGAACGCTCGGATGCGGTGGAACACGGGCGTATCGTAATTGCCGGGAAGGTCCAGCTCGCCGGTCAGCCAGGAAAAGACGTCGCGGTCCGGCGCCTCCATCAAACGCTCCAGCTCGTCGATCTCCGCCTCCGGCAACGCACCCAGCTCGCTGTCGGCGAATCGACCCATCAGAAGGTCCATCTCGCGGGTGCCGCGATGCCAGGCACGGAAGCGGAGGCGCCGGCGCCGCGTGTCGAGATCGATCGTGTCAGCCATCATCAGCCCTCATTACCCACGGACGTCGCCCGGCGACAGTCTCGACACGAAGACGGCGCGGAATCTCTCCCGCGCCGTTCGTCGAAGACCCGTCCGCTCAATCCGTAGCGGCGGTCAGGGTCGGGTCGGACTTGTATGCCGTGGGGAACAGCTTCTTCAGCCCTTCGACCTTGGGGATATCGTTTGCGGCGATGTAGGGGTCGCGCGGGTGCCGGGTCAGGTAATTCTGGTGATAGCCCTCGGCCGGGTAGAAGCCCTTATAGTCCGAGACCTTGGTCACGATCGGACGCGAGAAGGCGTGATCCTTGCCGAGCTGCGCGATGTAGTCCTTGGCGATCCTGGCCTGCTCCGCGTTGGTCGCGAAGAGGTCGGAACGGTACTGGGTGCCTTCGTCCGGCCCCTGCGCGTTGAGCGTCGTCGGGTCGGTCACCACCGAGAAGTAGATCTGCAACAGCTTGCCGTAGCTCACCTCCTTGGGGTCGTAGGTGACCTTCACGGATTCGGCATGGCCGGTGTCGCCACCGCTGACGGTCTCGTAGTTCGCCGTGGTCTTGGCACCGCCGGCATACCCGCTGACCGCTGCGCTCACGCCCTTGACGTGCTGAAAGACGCCCTGAACACCCCAGAAGCAGCCGCCGGCGAAGACGGCCGTCTCGGTCTTGGCCGCGGACGCGGCCGGCTGGTCGAGCCTGGGCGCAGGCACCACCTTCATGTCCTCCGCCGAAGCCGTCCGCGGCGGCAGGAGGGTCGCGCCGGCCGCGAGTCCGGCGACGGCCAAAGCGAAGAGCGGCATGCGAAAATCGGTCATGATCGGATCTCCTTAAGCAGCGCCGGCGCCGGGCTCGAACTTCATAGCCGCGCCGTTCATGCAGTAGCGCAAACCGGTCGGTTTCGGACCGTCGTCGAAGACGTGGCCGAGATGGCCGCCGCAATTGGCGCAATGCACCTCGGTGCGCACGAACCCGAGCGTCGAATCGCGGCTCTCGCCGACGGCGCCCTTGATCGGCTCGTAGAAGCTCGGCCAGCCCGTGCCGCTGTCGAACTTCGTCTCAGAGCGGAACGCCTTCTGTGCGCAGCCGGCGCAGGCGAAGACGCCCTTGCCATGCTGATCGTTCAGCGGGCTCGTGAACGCGCGCTCGGTGCCCTCCTCGCGAAGGATGGAGTACTGCGCCGGCGTCAGCTTCTTCTTCCACTCGGCATTGGTAAGGGCGAC
>CAZZWW010000271.1:0-1165 GCA_964657815.1 Vulcanimicrobiota bacterium
CGCCCTCGAACCGCGTCCGGGCCTTGGCCCTGGGTGCTGGCGCCATCGAGCCCACAACGCCGGTGCCGCCCGTAAGCGCCGCCAGCTCCTCGAGCTTGCCGCCCAGCGCCGCGGCGGCGACGAGCCCCTCCACCACCTCCGCGGCGAGCCAGGCTCCCGGTCGGCCGCCGGCGATCATGATCGCCAGCGCGGGTCGTTGACGATGGCCTCCCACTTGAAGAGCGATCGTTCGCTTCAGGACGGCCTTCGGGGTCGCTACGGACGAGGAGGCTGTCAGACAAGGAACGGATCGCACAGCCCGGCTCCCGCTTCCCGAGCCTTGGTGGGAGGGCCGCCTGCAACCGCAGCGAAACGGTGCCTGCGGAGCTTCTCGCCCAGGATCGCTTCGGCTGCCATGCGAGCGGGACCGTGCATTCTCCCCCGCCGCCTCGATCTCCGCGTTCGACGATCGCGGTCGGCGGGGGGCACGGTCAGAGCAAGGTCGTCACCGGCCGCGCATCGGCTTCAACGCACGATCGCGTCCCGACAGGTCCTCGTGTATCGATGCCATCAGGACATCGAGATGGCCTCTCAAGGTGGCGTTCCATTCCTCGAGGCTCCGGGCGCGCGCGCTCGCCGACCTAACCCTCCCTTCGAGCAGGTCCCCGCGTTCTCGTTCTGCCGTGAGCGCCTTCGATGCCTCGGTCAGCTCCCGCCTCGCGTCGTCCGCAAAGGTTCGGAGCTGCCCATTGAGGTGCTGGAGACGATCGATTTCGTCCTGCTTCTGGGCGAGTCCATCCCGGACACGTTCACCTTCGATGCGGACTCGCTGGAGGGCCGACATGGCGGAACGCACTTCGGCATCTATGTCGGCCACCGGCGTATCGCAGGTTTCCGACGACGGCTCGCCGTGAGGCTTCTTCAACAAGCTCTGACGGAACTCGAGCACGAGACCCTGCAACGAGGAGGTGTACGAGTGGTCGTCCTCATCCGTCGCCACCGGTTGGGCCCCTTCCTATCTGCACTCCCGCGTTGATCGGGAGCCGATTCACAATCGTCGAGAATCACTCCGCCCGCAATGCTCGGGCGGCCGGCCGGCGCACCGTACCGGCGCGAGATCAGCCGACATCCCGGTCGTCGTAGCGGCAATGTGGACGCTGATCCACCGAGGGGTGGTGCACCCGCC
>CAZZWW010000271.1:1265-4524 GCA_964657815.1 Vulcanimicrobiota bacterium
TCCTCAAGCTTTCCACAATCAATGAAAAGCATACGCGTCCGGCCACCATGTGGACACCAGCAGCAAAGCCCCAAATGAAAAACTAAGTTCCGAAGCCAGATTAACAAGCAATATCAGTGGTTTAGATGGTGCCGGTTGCAGGAATCGAACCCGCGACCTACTGATTACAAATCAGTTGCTCTACCAACTGAGCTAAACCGGCGCACGCTCGAGAAATAGCAGCCGCCGAGGCCTGCGGCAACGCAATCCGGATAAGCCGCAACGTCCTTAACGAAGGGTTCACTTTCCTCGTCTTAGCTTCACCGCAGTTCTCACGGATCCTGCCGTGGCGTTCGTGGATCACACGACGAGGCGCGTCGGCTTGGCGGCGCGGGGCTTGAACGCTTTGGGGAAACGAACATGACGGGACGTTTGGTGAAGACCGGCCTCGTGATCGCGCTGGGATGCGCGACCATCGCCGGCACGATGACTCCGACCTATGCCGGTGACCGTGGCGGCGCGATCGCCGCCGGGGTGATCGGTGGCGCCGCGCTCGGTGCGCTCGCCGCGGGGGCCGCCAACGGCGGCTACGGCTATGCCCCGCCGCCGCCGCGCTACGTCGAGCCGGCCTACGCGCCGCCGCCGCCGCGCTGCCATCGCGAGTTGGTCCGCTTCTGGGACGAGGACGAAGGCGTCTATGTCGAGCGGCCCCGCCGCGTCTGCGACCGCTATTAAGTCGGACGATCACCCAAAAGAAAGGCCCCGCTGAGCGGGGCCTTTTTTGTTGCGGCCGGAGCCCTTACGAGGGCTGTGGCTCCAGCCCACCGGTCTCCGGGCCGGGCTTCGGTCGCGTGGTACCGGTCTGCGGGACTGCGGAAACACGCGGCGCCGCAGGCGGCTGGTCGTCGCCGGTGTCGCGCACCGGAGCCTTGCCGTTGAGCAGCCCGATGATCTCGTCGCCCGACAGCGTCTCGTATTCCATCAGCCCCTTGGCCAAGGTCTCGAGATCGTGACGGCGCGTCGTGATGATGCGTGTCGCCTCGGCCAGACCGGTCTCGACGAGGTGACGGACCTCGGCGTCGATCTTGCGGGAGGTCTCCTCGGAAAGCGTGTTCTTCTGGCCCATGGAATAGCCGAGGAACACCTCCTCCTGGTTCTCGCCGTACATGACCGTCCCGAGCGCGTCGGAGAAGCCCCAGCGCGTCACCATCGCACGAGCGAGCTTGGTCGCCTGCTCGATGTCGGACTGCGCGCCGGAGGTCACCTTCTCCTTGCCGAACACGAGTTCCTCGGAGACGCGACCGCCCATCAGCACAGCGAGGCGCGAGGTCATCTGCTCGTAGCTCATCGAGAGCTTGTCGCGCTCGGGAAGCTGCATGACCATGCCGAGCGCGCGGCCGCGCGGGATGATCGTCGCCTTGTGCACCGGATCGGTCGCCGGCACGCTCAGCGCCACCAGGGCATGGCCGCCCTCGTGGTAGGCGGTGAGCTGCTTCTCGCCCTCGGTCATGACCAGGGTGCGGCGCTCGGCGCCCATCATGATCTTGTCCTTGGAATCCTCGAACTCGACCATGGTGACGATGCGCTTGCCGCGCCGCGCCGCCATCAGCGCCGATTCGTTGACGAGGTTCATGAGGTCGGCGCCGGAGAAGCCCGGCGTGCCGCGGGCGACGACCTTGAGGTCGACGTCGGGCGACAGCGGCACCTTGCGCACGTGCACCTTGAGGATGCGCTCGCGGCCGATCACGTCGGGGTTCGGCACGGTGATCTGGCGATCGAAGCGGCCCGGACGCAGCAGCGCGGGATCGAGCACGTCGGGACGGTTGGTCGCGGCGATGAGGATGATGCCCTCGTTGGCCTCGAAGCCGTCCATCTCGACGAGCAGCTGGTTCAGCGTCTGCTCGCGCTCGTCGTTGCCGCCGCCGAGGCCGGCGCCGCGATGGCGGCCGACCGCGTCGATCTCGTCGATGAAGATGATGCAGGGCGCGTTCTTCTTGGCCTGCTCGAACATGTCGCGGACGCGGCTCGCGCCGACGCCGACGAACATCTCGACGAAGTCCGAGCCCGAGATCGTGAAGAACGGCACGTTGGCCTCGCCGGCGATGGCGCGCGCGAGCAGCGTCTTGCCGGTGCCGGGCGGGCCGACGAGCAGCACGCCGCGCGGGATGCGTCCGCCGAGCCGCTGGAACTTCTGCGGATCGCGCAGGAACTCGACGATCTCCTGGAGGTCCTCCTTCGCCTCGTCGACGCCGGCGACGTCCTCGAACGTCACGCGGCCGTGCGCCTCGGTCAGCAGCTTGGCCTTCGACTTGCCGAAGCCCATGGCCTTGCCGCCCGCCCCCTGCATCTGCCGCGAGACGAAGATCCACAGAGCGATCAAGGCCAGCAGCGGCAGCCCGTTGGCGAGCAGCGCGATCAGCCAGCCATTGCCGTCGGACGGCGGCTTGGCGTTGAGGGCGACGCCCTTCTTGAGCATCGCCTGGACCAGGGTCGATTGCGGATCGAGCGGCGCGTAGGTGACGAACGCGCGGTTGTCGTTGAGGTGGCCGGTGATCTCCTGCCCGGAGATCGTGGCGTCGCGCACGCGGCCCTGGTCGACGTCGTTGACCAGCTGGCTGTAGGCGACCTCGGTCGAGGTCGTCTTCTGGCTCGGACCACCCTGGAACAGCATCACCAGCGCGACCACCAGAAGGAAGATGATCACCCAGAGAGCGAAATTACGGAAGTTGGGGTTCATGTGCGATCCAGGTGGAGCGGACCTGAGGGTCCATGCCCCTGAGGGGCAACTGACGAAGGCGCTTGGTTCGGCCGAGTGTACCGCCGGTGAACCGCATCGGCGAATGTATGCCGCGTCCGGACCCTTGCCAAGGGAACCCTACGGTGCGCGTCAATTCGGCCTTAATCGGGGCGCGGCCGACCGCGGCGGCGCGGGCGCTCGGGCGTGACGGTGAGCATCCCCGCGTCGTCGAGATCGAGCACCGCGCCGCCCAGCGTGCCGCGGAACGGGTGCCGCGCTTCGAGCGCCGCGCGGAGCGCGTCGGCAAGGGTTTCCAGCCGCTCCAGCGGCAGGCGTTCGGCGCCGCCGACGTGGAGCACAGCGCGACCGACCAGGCGCTGGACGATCTCCGCCGCGGCCGGAGGCATCTCCGCGAGGTTGGCGCGCCAAACACCCGGCTCGGCGAGAGGCTGCAGCGCGGCGAGGCTGCGCGCGACCTCGGCCTCGAGTGCCGCGTCGGCCCGCGCCGTTCGCCGAGCGAGGCGCAGCAGGGCCGGCGGATCG
>CAZZWW010000272.1:0-4019 GCA_964657815.1 Vulcanimicrobiota bacterium
CCGAGCGCGCGACGCGCAGCATGTCCTCGACGCGGCGCTGCAGCCGCCGGCCCCGTCGCTGGATGACGCCGAAGGCGGCGCCGTCGGCCTCCCAAGCCGCATCGTCGGCCGGCAGGTCGCCGTTTGCCGGGACCAGTGCCGCGGACCGGTGTGCGGCCAGCGCGATCTCGCACTCGCCGAGGATCACGGTCAGCGGCGTGCGCAGCTCGTGGCTGACGTCGGCGAAGAAGCGCCGGCGGCTCGCGTCGATCTCGGAGAGCTTGGCGTTGGCCGCGCGCAGGTCCAAGGTGCGGTCGGCGATCGTCGTCTCCAGCGCCAGGCGGTCCTCCACCACGCGCTGCTCGCCGCGGCGCAGCCGTGCCGTCATGCGGTTGAAGACCACGGCGAGCAGCCCGAGCTCGTCGCGGTGGCGCACCGGCAGGCGCAGGTTGCGCTCGCCCTGGCCGATGGCGATCGCGGCGTCGCGGATCTCCGCCACGGCGGCGAGGGTCGGGCGCGAGATCAGGCGGTAGAAGGCGAGCGAGACGATCGAGGCGAGCGCGACCAGGATCACGGCCGCCCGCGTCATCGTGGTGGAGACGGCGCGGGCCGCCTCGCGGCCGGCCTCGACGCCGCGCCGGTCGGCCTGCATCAGGAAGAACAGGAAGGGCCCGGTGAAGGTGGCGAAGCCGTTGAAGGCGCCGCGCGTGGTGTCGCCGCGCTTCTGCGCGTCGGGCTCCTTGAGCGCCTGGTCGACCTGCCTCACCAGGACGCGGAAGCCGGCGCGCACCTGTTCCAGCGGGCGGCTGCGGGCGGCCATGGCGTTGACGTCGGCGGGCAGGTCGGCGTCGGCGATGGCCTTGGCGATCTCGGGCTCGAAACGGCCGATCGCGGTCAGCACGTCGCGCTCCGCCTCCTTGAGGCGCGGACCGCCGTCGGCGGGATCGTCGACCGCGGCGATGGCGATGAGCCCGTATTGCTGGATGCGGCCGGAGACTTCGGTGAGGAGGTCGAGCCGCCGCTGCGCGTCCAGCGCGCGATCGATCGTGCGGTCGGTGACGTGCATCGCGTAGACGACGCCGAGGCCCGCCGCGAGCGCGATGCCGAGGCAGCCGAAGACGAGCAGGCCGAGCTTGAAGCGTATCGTGCGCAAGCGCGGCTCCGCGGCTGGCTCAGAGGGCCGTGTCGAGGCGGCTGCGCGGGACGCACTTCCACTTGTCGACGTGCCACGCCGGGTGCTGCTGCTGCCACACCGCGACCGTGCTCTGGCCCTCGACGATGCAGGAGATCGGCGGCCGCTCCTCGACGGATTGCTGCACCCGCTCGGTCTTGCAGGTCGCCGGCGACGCCATGAGGCAGACGGAAAGGATCACGAACACGAGCGTCTCCCGCGGATGCCGGTGTATCCCGGCTTGCGGCACGAGCTTAGGCCGGCGGTGCGCCTTGCGAAAGCCGGCTGCGTCAACCTTTCGTGCGGCGGCACAGCGTCTTGAGGTAGCTGCCGTCCTTCAGGCTCTCGCGGAGGCCGCCGCGGGCGACGATCTCCTGCCAGCCGTTGGTGCAGCCGAGCTCGTTGTTGACGTGGATCGAGCGGACCACGAGCGCGACGTTCTCGTCGCAGTCGGGCGTCGGCGTGGTGGCGAGGCAGATGAGGACGACGGCCTCGAACCCGTTCATCGCGACGCTCCCTTTTCCGCGCCGTTCATCGTTTGGCCGCGTGGCTGGCGTTGATCGTCTCTTCGAGGTCGGCCGGCTGGGCGGCCGAGGCGGGCACGCCGGCCTGGAACATCTTGGCGAACATGTCGAGGCCGGCCTGGACCATCGGCGGCAGTCCGGCGGCCGGATCGGCGCCGGGAGCCGGTGACGCCCCGGGGTGGGTCGGCGGCACCGGCTCCTGCGGATTGGCCGGATGCGCGCCGCCGAGGAAGCTGTTCATGATCGTGCCGACCATGCCGGCGAAGCTGCCGGTGCCGCCGGTGTTGCCGGGCGCGCCCTGGCCGGTGGCGGCGCCGCCGAACTGTCCCAGGATGCCGCCGAGGCCGCCCTGTGCCAGCTGGCCGAGCATGCCGCCCATGCCCCCGTTGTGCAGTGCCGTGGCGACGCCGCCGAGCACGGTCGAGACGATCACCGGCAGCATGGCGCGCAGCGTCGCCTCGGGCAGGCCGGTGTAGCGCGCGGCCTGGGCGACCACCTGCTCGACGATGGCGTTGTCGCCGAAGATCGAGCCGGCGACGTCGTTGCCCTTCTGCTGCGTCTCCGGCGCCTGCGCCGCGTTCGGGTCGGCGTAGGCCTGCTTGTGGTGGTCGTCGGTCAGGGCGCCGGCGATGGCGCCGAGGCCGCCGGGTTGCGCCGCCTTGGCCATGAACGCGGTGGAGAGCGCCGGCACCAGCGCCTGCACCGCGCCGTCGGCCTGCTCGCGGGTCAGCCCGAACTGCTGGGCGAGGTTCTCGAGGCCTCGGCCGCCCTGCGCGCCCGTGACCATCTGGTAGAGGTTGAACAAGGCGCGCTCCCGTCCCGTCTCTTTTGGGCCGTCGCTCAGAACCCGGCGGCCGGATCCGGACGGGCGATGCGGCCGACGACAACATAGCTCCAGGCCACGGCGAGGCAACCGAACAGGGCCGCGCCGACGACGAGCCCGAGGTAGCCGCCCTCCGGACCGTGCATCCAGGCGCCGAATGTCACGAACGGCACGGTGCCGAGCGTCGCCCGCGCCCAGTTGAAGCCGGCCGACAGCAGCGGGTAGCCGAGGTTGTTGAAGGCGGCGTTGGCGACGAAGACGCCGCCGAGGAACAGCCACAGGACCCCGGTGACGTGGCAGAAGAAGACGAGCAGGCTCGCCGTCTCGCCTTTCGCACCGAAGAGCATCACGATCAGCGGCGCGCAGACCCACAGCAGCAGCGTCACGACCGCGACGTAGAGCCCCGAGATGGCGAAGCAGTTTGTCAGCACGGTGCGGATGCGGTCGAAGGCGCGGGCGCCGTAGTTCTGGCCCATGATCGGGCCGACCGACCCCGACAGCGCGAACAGCACGCCGAAGGCGACCGGCGTCACGCGGTCCATGATCGCGAAGGCGGCGACGACCGCCGGCCCGAACGCCGAGAACACGTGCATGGCGTAGATGTTGGCCACGGGCGTCGCGATGTTGGTCAGCACCGCCGGCCCGGCGATGGCGGCGAGCGGGCGCCAGTCGAGCGCCAGGGCGGCGAGCCGGGGGCGCGCGACGAGGTCGTGGACGCGCACCGCGCCGTGCCAGCCCACCGCGAGCAGGCTGAGGCGCGAGATGACCAGCACGATGGCCGCGCCGTAGATGCCGAGGTGCAGGCCGAAGATGAGGATGGGATCGAGGCAGGCGGTGACCATCGCGCCGGCCAGCGTCGTGTACATCGCGCGCTTGGCGTCGCCGACGCCGCGCAGCACCGCCGAGAAGGCCATGCCGATGCCCAGGAACATCGAGGCCGGCAGGATCATGCGCAGGTAGGTCGAGCCGACGGCCAGCACCTCGCCGCGCGCGCCGAACAGGCTCAGGATCTCGTGGGTGAACGGCATCGCGGCGAGGCCGAGCCCGCCCGAGATCGCGGCGGTGAGCACCAGACCGGAGGCGGCGATGCGCCGGGCGAGCGGCCGGTCTCCCGCGCCGAGCGCGCGCGACACCAAGGCGCCGAGCGCGATGGACAGGCCGATGTTCACCGAGATCAGCAGGAAGATCATCTGCGAGGCGTAGCCGACCGCCGCCGTGAGGTCGGTGTCGCCGAGCCGCGAGATGTAGAGCAGGGTCAGGAAGTCGACGAAGAACACGGCGACGAGCCCGGCCGAGCCCGCCGCCGTCATCACCAGCACGTGGCGCAAGGTCGAGCCGCGCGTGAAGGCGCCGAAGTCCTGCCTTGGGGCGGGGGCCGCGGTCGCGGTGGCGGATTCGAGGGGGCGGGATGCGATGTTCACCGGCGGGCTTCTACCTTAAGATGACGCCGACGAACACACAGCGGAGCGGGGCGTGTCCGACCACCATCATGCGTCTCACGACCACGGCCACGATCACGCCG
>CAZZWW010000272.1:4029-4495 GCA_964657815.1 Vulcanimicrobiota bacterium
GGTGGGCACGGTCACGGCGGCCTCGGCCATTCCCACGCGCCCTCGTCCTTCGGCGCCGCCTTCGCGATCGCCGTCGCCCTCAACGCGCTGATCGTCGCCGCCGAACTCGTCGCCGGCCTCGCCGGCGGGTCGGTGGCGCTGCTGTCGGACGCCGCGCACAATCTCTCCGACGTGCTCGGCCTTCTCGCCGCCTTCGCCGCCCACCGGCTCGGCAAGCGGCCGCCGTCGCCGCGCTTCACCTACGGGCTCGGCGGCACCACCATCCTGGCGGCGCTCGGCAACGCCGTGGTGCTGCTGGTCGTCTCCGGCGCGCTCGGGCTCGAGGCCATCCAGCGCTTCTTCCATCCCGAGCCGATCGCCGCCGGCACGGTGATGGCGGTGGCGGCGGCCGCCATCGTCGTCAACGGCGTCTCGGCCTGGCTGCTGGCCCGCGGGCAGGGGGACGACCTCAACCTGCGCGCCGCCG
>CAZZWW010000273.1:0-3136 GCA_964657815.1 Vulcanimicrobiota bacterium
CAGGGTACGGCGACAAAAACAAGGGCCAATGTCGCGGTACCGCGACATCCAGCCCTGCCATCGCCGCGTTCGTCGACAAGGGCAAATTCCGCGTCGGCGTACGGCGACATCGGGGGTCGAGGTCGGGTGGCGGCAGGCGTTCAGCCGCGCTGAAGCTCATTCGTGCCCAGCGCGAACCCGGCTCGCGGAAACCGCGCTGCGAGACGGTCGGCGGGACACGTCGTCAGCACGCTGGAGGTCGGATCGAACTCCGGAAAAAGCCGGCTTCGATCGAGCCTCGACGATGCGGCCGATTTACCGGGGAAGAGGCAAGTGGGAACCGTCGGCAAGGAGGTGACAATCCGTGCTCGGAGACTGATTTCGATCTCGGCAAAAGTAAATGCAGCGGTTCTACAAGAACCTTTTTTGCCGGATTGCTTTCATCTCAACCCCGACCGTAGCTTCTCAATGGCATTCTGTATGAAATCTTATCATAAAGTATAACGGTCGTTGCGACGACGGGAAATGGCTTGCGAATGCACGCTTGATCCGGCATTTTTCCAGAACTGTACCAGCAAGCCGACGCGTAAGCTTTCGGCGTGCGAATCTCGGTCGACAGAGGGCGCAGCATGGCCGAAGTCACTTGGATGGATGGTTCAGCCGACTGGACGACGAACGCCGATTGGAGCAACGGCGCCGTCCCCACGCCGGCCGACAATGTGACGATCGCCCAGACCGACCCGGACACTGGGCAAGGTCCGCAGATCAACAGCAATGTCGGCACGATCAATTCACTGAATATCACCGTGTCCGGCGACCTCGTCCTCAACGCCAACGGCGCTCTCACGATCGCCTCGGCGGCAGGTTTCGGCACTTCCGGCGTTTTGTCAGGCGGTCTCGAGCTATCCGGGAATGCCCTCCTGCAATTCAGCGGCGGCGGACAGATCAGTCAGATCGCGAAGACTGCGTCCCTTTCCATCGATGGAACGGCTGCTTTCATCGCCGACGCCGGCGCAACGGGCAGCAACAGCGCGCTCGCCCTCACCAGCAACAAGGGAATCCTTTCGCTCGACCACGGCGCCTCGCTCGAGACCGCCTCGGGGTTCACGAACGACGGGTCCGTGTTCCTCGACAACGGAGCGAAGCTGGAGATCGCGCCGGGTTCCACAAGCACCGGCGCCTTCGTCCTCACGAACACGTCCGTCCACGACGACGACGCTGCTCGTCGATGGGACGCCATCGGGGTTTGTCGATTCGAGCGGGCTGCTCACCAGCGATCTCAACGTCGGCGGCAATGCGCTCGTGGAGTTCTCGCAGGGCCAGATCACGGGCATCGGGAACGACGTGCAATTCCTGCTCGACGGGACCAAGGCCTTCATCGCCGACGCTGGCGCGACGACCAGCAACAGTGCGCTGAATCTCTCGGTGAACGAGGGTTTCCTGCAACTGAACAACGGTGCGTCGCTCACGACCGCCGCGGACTTCGTCAACGACGCCCTCGTCGACCTGAGAAACGACAGCCGTGTCGCGACGCCGACGACGTTGACCGCCGGATCCGCATCCGGGTTCACCGATGTGGCCGGCGCGCTCGACGGTACGATCATGCTGAACGGCAATTCGCGCGTGGTCTTCGCCCAAGGCGGTCAGATCACCGGCATCTCGACCAGCGGCTACCTCGATATCGCGGGCCCCAACGCCTTCGTCGCGGATGTCGGAGCCACGACCAGCAACAGCGCGCTCGCCCTCGCGAGCAATGCCGGCCGGTTGGAACTCGACGATGGCGCCTCGCTGACCACCGCCGCCGGCTTCAACAACAGCGGCACGATCGGTCTCGCAGGCGGGCAGGGTGACGCGGCGCCGGCAACGCTCCTCGTCGAGGGATCGGCGGAAACGTTCGGCGATGGCAACGGCAATCTCGTCGGCAGCGTGGGGCTCGGCAACAATTCGCTCCTCGAATTTGCGGGCGGCGGCCAGATCACGGGCATCGCCGCGGGCGCCAGTCTGTTCATCGACGGCAGCAATGCCTTTATCGCCGATGCCGACACACTCACGAGCAACAGCGCGCTCCGCGGACTCGCCGAGAACGACGGCGGATTGTTCCTGGAGGACGGCGCCTCTGTGTCGACCACCGGTCCCTTCGTCAGCACAGGCACGCTCGATATCGGCGATCAATCGAGTTCAACCGCCGTCACGAGTTTCTCTGTCGATGGGACGCTCAGCGTCACCGGCGGCACCGGCTCGATCGGGCCCAATGCGACGCTCTCGACGTCGAGCTTCGTCGTAGCGAACGCGGTGCTCGAGATCGATGCACCCTCGAGCGCCTTCGCCAATGCGACTCCGATCACTCTCGCCGGCGGCGCCACGCTGCAGTTCGGCACCCTTCCGGACGGGGGCAGCTTCACGGTCCCGATCGCCAACCTTACGAATTCGGACAAGCTCGACCTGACGACCTTGACCTTCGCTGCCGATCAGACGACCGCGACGCTCGACGGCACCACGCTGACGATCACGAACGGAACCGTCACGGATACGCTCACTTTGAGCAACCCGGCGGCCGGTCAGTTCGCAACGAGGAGCGACGGGGAAGGGGGCACGATCGTCACGGTCGTATGCTTCTGCAGTGGCACACGTCTTCGGACGCCGAAAGGCGATATTGCCGTGGAAAGGCTGAGCGTCGGCGATCTGGTCGTCACGGTCTCCGGTCAGCATCGCCCGATCCGCTGGATCGGTTCCCGCCTGACGCACTGTCGCCGCTATGCCCGCCCGCACGAGGCCATGCCGGTGCGCATCGCGGCGCATGCTTTCGGATCCAACCGTCCCGCGCGCGACCTCCGCGTGTCGCCCGGCCACGCGCTTTGCGTCGACGTCGTCGGCGAGGTGCTGATCCCGGCCATGGCGCTGATCAACGGCACCACGATCGTCCAGGAGGACGTCGACACCGTCACCTACTGGCACGTCGAGCTCGACGACCACGACATCCTGCTGGCCGAGAACATGCCGGCGGAAAGCTATCTCGAGATGGGCAACCGCGGCTTCTTCGCCGAGAGCGGCGTGGTCGACCTCGACGCCTCGCCCGACGCATCGGTGGTCACCCACGCCGATTTCTGCCGCCCGTTCCACATCGAGGGCGCACTGGTCGAGGTCGTGCGCGCGCAAC
>CAZZWW010000273.1:3146-4479 GCA_964657815.1 Vulcanimicrobiota bacterium
CTTGCGGTACTCGTCCAGCGTCGTCGCGCCGACCGCGCGCAACTCGCCGCGCGCGCGGAAAAACTCGGCTGGCGGCTCGAGGCGCAGGGGCTGGACCACGTCCACCTGATCGTCGACCGCGTGCGGATCGAGCCGCAGGTGCGCGGGCTTTCGGCCCGTTTCACCGTGCCGGCGGGTGCCACGGCCGTATGGCTCGTCTCCGGCACCAGCGTTCCCGCGCAGATCGCCACCTCGACGGATCACCGCCGCCTTGGCCTGTACATCGAGGCTCTCGTCATCGACGACGGCTTCGGCGCGCCTCGTGGCGTGGCGATCGACGACCCATGCCTCTGCGTCGGCTTCCACCCCGTCGAGTGGGACGGCGACCGCGCGAAACGATGGACCGCCGGCCGCGCCCGGCTGCCGGCGAGCCTGTGGGACGACGGCGACGGCGAGGTCTTCCTCCGCGTCGACCTCGCCGGCCCGGCGCTGCCGCGATGGGTCGCGCCGGCGGCCGCGTCCCATCCCGACGACGCATCCGTTCCCGCCGCCTGAGCCGACGTCCGCGAACCGCCCGCCTACGTCGCCCTCGTGCCGCTCGATGCCGACAACGCGTCCGTCCCGAAGGCTTCGTGACCGGCTCGTCGCGGAGGGCGCCTCCTTGTCGGCCCTGGGGGCGGGGCACGCACGCGGCCCTCAACCTTTCGGCAGCGGCGCTGGACCCTGGTTCTGACCCTGGTGAACCAATCGTTAATTTCGCAGGCGCCAAGAGGGAAAGCATCGACGTCGACGGCGCACGGAAATGATTCGCCCGGCTCGAGCCGGAGAGCGTCGCAGCCTATGCCTTGCTGCTGGTGGTGGACTCGTGAAGGCGATCGAGGTCCTGCATCGCGCCTGAGATTTCGCGCGCGTCGGATCGATCAATGTCAAGTTCCTGACAGACAAACGCCGGCGGCCGGCCTAAGGCTGGGAACGCTCCACAGGGTGAGTTGAGGTCGCGCCGGCCCATGATGGTTGGTAATCTGTTGCTGGAGGCTTTGTCGCCGCGCGACCGGGCGTTGCTGCGGCCGCATGTCGAGAGGGTCGCTCTGTCGCGCGGCGACGTGCTCTTCCGCGTCCGCGACGACGTCAGCCAGGTGACGCTGCCGCTTCGCACCACCATCGTGACGCTGGTCGTCACCATGCTCGAGGGCAAGAGCGTCGAGGTGGCGACGATCGGGCACGAGGGTGCCGTCGGCGGCGTCGTCAGCCACGGCTACCTGCCGGCCTTCACCCAGGCCGTGGTGCAGGTCTCCGGCCCAGCCCTGGTCATCGACATCAACCGGCTGCAGACGGCCAAGACGCAATCCGCCTC
>CAZZWW010000274.1:0-4468 GCA_964657815.1 Vulcanimicrobiota bacterium
GAGGCCTCGGCCGACGCCGCCGTCTACCCGAGAAAGGCTTCCGCTCGATGATCGAAGCGGCGATGATCTGGAACGAGCCCAACAACAAGTCGCATTGGGACCCGGAGGTCGACCCCGACTGGACCAAGTTCGGCGCGATGGCGATCGCCGCCGCCGACGCCATCAAGGCGGTCGATCCGACGCTCACCAAGGTCCTCGGCGGCATGTCGCCGATCGATCCGTTCTTCGTGCGCCGGCTCGCCGGCTACGGCGTGCTCGACCATATCGATGCGATCGCCGTGCACGGCTTCCCGCTCGACTGGAACCTGTGGAAGATCGACGAGTGGCCGGCCAAGATCGACGAGATCAAGGCGGTGACCTCGCTCCCGGTCTGGGTCAGCGAGGTCGGCGTCTCGACCTTCGGCGCCGACGAGGTGCAGGTGTTCGGCTTCGATCGCACCGCCGAGCTGCTCGTCGGCAAGGCGCCGCGCATCCACTGGTACTCGCTTTACGACCTGCCGCGCGAGTGGGAGGCCACCACCCGCCACAAGGAGGCGGAGGGCTCGTCGTACTACCGGCATTTCGCCATGGGCCTCTTGCGCCAGGACGGTACGCCGAAGCCCTCTCTGGAGCGCTTCGCCCGGCACACGCCGGCGCTCGGCATCTGCCAGTGGTTCCACTACCACGACCACCGCCTCGACGAGGCCGTGACCTGGCTGAAGCGGCTCGGTGTCACCTACCTGCGCACGGGTCTCTCCTGGGCCGACTCCTTTCGCCCCGACGCTCTCGGCTGGTTCGACCGGCAGATGGAGGCGTTGGCCGACTTCGACGTCACCGTGACCTTTTGCTATACGCCCGAGCATCGAGGTTTGACGCCCCACCATTCCAGCGCGCCGATCGACCCTGCCGAGTTCGCGGACTTCTGCGCCAGCATGATCGAGCGCTATCCCCGTCGTGCGCCGGCGACGCAGGTCACGAGCGCGTCTGCCGCAGCACCTGTGGCCTGACGGACAGGCCTCGGGGGCAGCGGCGGCGCAATCGCGCCTGGATCGCGCCGAGCAGCGTGCTCCACGACGACACGGCCGGCGCCGCCACGTTGAGCCCGACGATCAGCCCGTGGAACAGCCGCAGCGCCACCGATGTTCCAGGGGCGCCGTGTGCGGCCGCCAACACCAGCGCGGTGACCGAAAGTATCGGCAGCGGACCGAAATGCGCCAGGTGCCGCAGCACCGGCGCCGACGTGGCGCGATGCCTTGAAAGGACAGGCGACACGAGCGCGTCCATGCGGCTGATTCTCCGGTTTGCGGAGGCATGGCGTCACCCGACGGAAGGCGGCTCCAAGTGACGCGGGGCGCCGCCCGATCGTCGGAGGGCGTCAGGCCTTGACCCGCGGCCCTGTTCACCTGCGCCGGAGCGCGAGGAGATCGCGCTCCAGCCCTTCCGCCCGATGTGCCGCCGTGTGCTCGGCCAGCGCGCGCGCCCGCGCCCGCTCCGCCACCGCCTGCCGCTCGGCTTCCGGCATGTCGCAAAGCAGCGCCACGACCGCGTCGGCATCGTCCGCCAGCATGATCTCGCGGCCCGGCTCCAGCAGCGTCTCCAACCCCGCCCAGCGATCCGACACGATGGGCGTGCCGCAGGCCGCCGCCTCGAACAGCCGCACCGAGGGCGACCAGCCGGCGGCGACCATGTCGGCGCGCGTGACGTTCAGCGTCCAGCGGCAGGCGCCGTAGAAGGCGGCGTGGTCCTGCGGCGAGACGTGGTCGAGCCGGACGATGTTGGCCGGCCAGACGATGTCGGCCGGGTACATCGGGCCGGCGACGGCGAAGCGGAACTGCGGCAACCGCCGCGCCGGCTCGATCAGCAGCCGGTCCAGCGTCGGCTGGCGATCGTCGCTGTAGGTGCCGAGATAGCCGAGATCGTACAGCGTGGCGCCGCCGGTCGGACGGTAGCGCGAGGGGTCGACGGAGCAGTACAGCGCCCGCGCCGCCGGCGAGCCGTACTCGTGCTCCAGCAGGTCCAGCGTCGGGCCGCCGGTGAAGGAGAAGTAGGCGTCGTAGCCGGGGATCAGCTCGGGCGAGAGATACTCGAAATCGCCGCGCCGCAGCTTGGCCAAGGTGACCGGCGTGTCGATGTCGTAGAAGGCGCGCACGCGCGCGACGCTTTGGACGTAGCGACCGACGACGACACCCTCCGGCACGTAGGAGCCGACCATCACCGCGTCGGCCTCGGCGATCAGCGTGCGGTGGCTCGTCTCCAGCTCCTGCACCGAGTCGTAGAAGACGAGGCGGGCGTAAGGCACCGACGCGACATCGCGATGCTCGCGGTACCAGGGCTTGTCGCGCTCGAGGAAGGTGACCCGGTTGCCTCTCGACGCGAAGGCCTCGAGCAGGGCGCGAAAGGTGGTGGCGTGGCCGTTGCCCCAGGACGAGGACAGCGACAGGCCGAGGACGACGAGGTGCATCAGGCGGCCGCGGCGGCGCGGACGCGGGCCGTCTCGCGCAGCAGGGCGTCGACCTCTTTGGCGCGGCGGGCGTAGGTGTGCTCGGCCAGCACGCGGCGCTGCGCCGCCGCGCCGATGACGTGGGCGCGCTCCGGCGTCAGGGTGCGGAGGTGCTCGGCGACGTCGCGGCCGTCGCGCGCCACCAGCACCTCGCTATTTGGCTCGAGGAACAGCTCGACGCCGAGCCAGGCATCCGTGATCAGGCAAGCGCCGGCGCCGACGGCCTCGAACACGCGGGTGGCGGGCGAGTAGCCCATGTCGGCCATCGACTCGCGCGAGATGTTGAGCACGGCGTGGGCCGAGGAATTGAGCGCGTTGTGGTCGCGCGTCGGCACGTGGCCGAGCTGGCGCACGTTGGCCGGCATCGGCTTGTCGCCCCAGCCGAGGCCGCCGAGCAGGAAGCTGCGCGCAGGCGTCGCCGCGGCCGGCTCAAGGAAGAAGTGCTCCACCCGCGCCTCGCGGTCGGGTAGCCGGTTGCCGAGGAAAGCGAGATCGGTGGCGAAGGCCGGGTCCGGTGCGGTGCGGAAGTGCGTCGCAGGATCGAGCGCGTTGTAGACCGGCACGCAGCGCCGGGCGCCGAGCGCCTCGTAGGCCGAGATCACCGGCGGGCCGCCGCCGTAGGTCAGAACGAGGTCGAGGCCGGGCAGCGCGCGACGGACCGGGTGGTCGGGCGCGGAACGCATCTCGGCAAGGGTTGCGGGCGCGTCGACGTCCCAGAAGATCGTGGTCGCGCCCGCGCGTGCCGCGCGCGGCAGCTCGGTGATCAGCAGGTCGTCGAACGCGCCGACGCCGCTCGCCTTGATCACCACGTCGGCTTCGGCCGCGTCGGCGATCACCGCGCGCGCCGCCCGTTCCGTGGCGAGGTAGACCACCACCTCGGCGTAGCCCGGCGGCTCGATGTCGCGATGGCTCTGCCGGTCGTAGGCGTCGGGCTCGTAGAAGGTGATGGAATGCCCGTGTTTCGCCAGTTCGCTGAGCATGCCGCGATAGTAGGTCGCCGCACCGTTCCAGTACGACGACAGCAGCGAGGAGCCGTAGAATGCGATCTTCATGCGGTGACTTCGTCTTGCACATGGTCGTTCACGCCCAAGGACGCGGCGATGGCGAGGAGCTCGCGGGCGCGATGCGCGCAGGTGTGGCGGGCGCGGATCGTGGCGAGGCCGTTTGCGACGAGGCTCGCGCGCAGCTCCGGCTCGGCGGCGAGCGTGCGCAGGTGCGCGGTCATCGCCGCGCCGTCGGCCGCAACGAGGTAGTCGGCCCCCGGCGTGAAGAGGTGCTCGCTGTCCGACCACGGCGCGCAGACCAGCGGGATGCCGCAGGCCAGGGCCTCGAAGACGCGGATGGTCGGGATGCCCGGCAGCTGCTCGGTGTAGAAGCGGCGCGGCACGTGCACGGTGGCGAGGTGCCGGGCGAAGACGTCCGGTGCCGAAGCGTTGGCGAGCCAGCCGCGATAGCGCGCGCCGTAGCGCTCCAGCAGCGCCAATGCCTCGTCGGGATAGCGCACGCCGAAGACGTCGAGCGGCAGGCGGGCCTCGCGCGCGGCGCCGAGCAGGAAGGTCTCCAGCTCGCGCGTGCGCTCGCCATCGCCCCAATTGCCGATCCAGACGAGGCCCTCGCGCTCGCGCTCGACCGCCGGCGGCTTGAACAGCCTGATGTCGGCGGCCTCGTGCCAGACGTGGACGCGGCCGGCCCAGCCGCGCCGCGCGTAGGCCCCGGCGAGCGTGCGGCCGAAGGCCAGAACGCCGTCGTAATGGCGCAGATCGAAGCGATCGATCTCGTCGGGCGCGCTGACGGCGCGGTGGTGGGTATCGTGGAACAGCACACGCGCGGGATGGCCGTGGCGGCGCAACGCGCCCATGGCGGCGACGAGGGTCGGCTCGTTCCATTCGTGCACAAGCACGAGGTCGGCGGCGCCGACGAGCGCGGCGACGTTCGCGCCTTCCTCGTAGGTGCCCGGCGACAGCTCGGGGTAGTGCCGACGGAAGGGCG
>CAZZWW010000275.1:0-4437 GCA_964657815.1 Vulcanimicrobiota bacterium
CGTCGTGCCCGGCCTCGAAGCGGCCGCGATCGAGCGCGGCATCGCCACCGCCGAATGGCCGGGGCGCCTGCAGCGGCTCGCCAAGGGTGCGCTCGCCGAGCGAACGCCGCCGGGCGCCGAGCTCTGGCTCGACGGCGGCCACAACGAGGACGGTGGCCGGGTGCTGGGCCAGGCCATGGCCGACCTCGAGGACAAGGCGCCACGACCGCTGGTCGTCATCTGCGGCACGCTGACGACGAAGGACACGACGGCTTTCCTGCGCGCCTTCGCCGGTCTGGCACAGGAGGTCATCGCCGTGCCGGTCGAGGGCGAGCACGCCGGACGCCCCGCACGCGACGTCGCCGCCTGCGCAGCCATGGCCGGCCTGCCGGCGGCCGCGTGCGCGGGGGTGACCGATGCCTTGGCCTATCTGCGAGCCCGCGAGTGGCCGATCGCCCCACGCCTGCTCGTCTGCGGAAGCCTCTACCTCGCCGGTGCGGTGCTGGCCGAGAACGGCACGCCGCCTGGCTGAGCCGCGCCCGCGGCACGCCACCGGCTTTTGGAAGACCGGCACGATCGACGAATCGATCGGATGTGGCCCGGGTCGAAGCTCGGGCCGCGCGAAGAAATTAGCGAATTCACGGGAGCCCGCAAGAGGCCGGATCGCGCTGCCGTTTTCGATCGGACAAGATGCCGAGGGAAGGTTGTCTTTTTGGGTCGTGAAAAATCGTCGTTTCGCGTGGGCCGCGTTTGATCGCCGCGGCCCTAAACCACAGCTTATCGCGTCGGCCGGCCTTGTCTTGGCAACCGCGATGAACAAATTGGCAACGATGCAAACCACGCTCGAGAAGCTGGCGATCCTCGCCGACGCGGCGAAATACGACGCCTCCTGCGCCTCGAGCGGCACGGACAAGAAGTCTTCGCTGAAATCCGGGGGCATCGGCTCGACCGAGGGCATGGGCATCTGCCACGCCTACGCGCCCGACGGGCGCTGCATCTCGCTGCTGAAGATCCTTCTGACCAACTATTGCCGGTTCGACTGCCATTATTGCGTCAACCGCGTCTCGTCGAACGTCCAGCGCGCCCGCTTCACCGTGGACGAGGTGGTCGACCTCACCATCGGCTTCTACAAGCGCAACTTCATCGAGGGGCTGTTCCTCTCCTCGGGGATCATCCAGTCGCCGGACTACACGATGGAGCAGGTGGTCGAAGTGGCGCGCAAGCTGCGGATCGACCACAAGTTCTCCGGCTACATCCACCTCAAGACCATTCCCGACGCCGACCCCGACCTGCTCGCCGAGGCCGGGCGCTGGGCCGACCGTCTCTCGATCAATGTCGAACTGCCCACCCAGGCGAGCCTGCAGCGCCTGGCGCCGGAGAAGGACGCCGGACGAATCCGCAAGTCCATGGCCGCGATGCGGATCCGGATCGAAGATTCCAAGGGCGAGAGGAAGGTGTCTCGGAAGGCCCCGCGCTTCGCGCCGGCCGGCCAATCCACGCAGATGATCATCGGCGCCGACCCTTCAGACGACGGCGCGATCCTGCGGCAATCCTCGACGCTTTACGCCAGCTACGGCCTGCGCCGCGTGTATTATTCCGCGTTCTCGCCGATCCCCGACGCCAGCCGCATCCTGCCGCTGATCAAGCCCCCGCTGATGCGCGAGCACCGGCTCTACCAGGCCGACTGGCTGCTGCGCTTCTACGGCTTCGGCGTCGAGGAGATTGTCGAGTCGAGCGAGAGCGGCATGCTCGACCTCCACGTCGACCCCAAGACCGCCTGGGCGCTGAAGCACCGCGAGCATTTTCCCGTCGACCTCAACAAGGCCGCCAAGGAAAGCCTGCTGCGCGTGCCCGGGCTCGGCGTGAAGGCCATCGCCAAGGTGCTCGCCGCCCGCCGCTTCCATGCGCTGCGGCTCGAGGATCTCAGTCGCCTCTGCCATTCGGTGAAGACGATGATGCCTTGGATCACCTGCGCCGACTGGTCGCCCGGCGGGCTGACCGACACGGCCGACCTCAAGGCCCGCATCGCGCCGCCGCGGCAGATGGAGCTGTTTGGATAGAAGAGCCAAGGCCATAGCCCTGACGCCTCCACGGCCGCTGCATCGCGGCGGCCGCGCCTACGAAGCGGACGGCACCGCTGCCGCCCGGCCTCCGTGGCGCCGGCGCGGCGCAGCGTCTCCGCCTCCTGCACGGCAGCGCCGAACCAAGGGCCGGGCTCTAAGCCCCAACCGATGAGTGTGCGTCCTGTGCTCGTGTCCATGCATTGTGGTGTCATGGACCGAGGCGCCGCGGCAACCGTCCCGCTCGATGACGACATCTGCTCAAGATATGAGCGCACCGGAAGTAGAGACCAGCCTCTGCTGCAGTGCAGCAGGGGCCGAATTTGCCGTGTGTTCATGGACGTTCGGCATAGGAACTTGCGCAGATGAACAGCTGTTAATAGAATGTTACCTCAGCGAGTCGCCCAACGCATGAGCGGACGGCGCACAATCGAGACTTTCATGGACAACATCGACACGAGCCAAGCCTTCCATGCCGGCGATCATGTCGCCCTCCTCGAAGACGACTGGAGCATGGTGGGTCTCGATCTCGTCATGGTCGACGTCGAGCCCGTGCCCGGTTCGTCGCAGTGCCTGATTCAGGCCGGTCGCGACACCGTGACCGTGAGCCGCGCGAGCCTGCGGCACGCCTGATCGCGTCATCGGATCTCGTGCCAAGGCCCGCTCCGGCGGGCCTTTCGCATCTCAGGCCATTGCAGATCTCGATTCACTGGCGTCACGCCGACAGATGCCCTACATTCGTCGTGCGAGCTGCGGGACACGTGTTGGATTTGTATTCCCGGGGCCTTATCGATCTCTAGGGAGCTGTCCCTGCCCTCGTCCGTGGACTTGGGCACACGGCGCCCACCTACGTTGTAGGTTCCCGGGGTCGATGTCCCACGGTCACTGTGGCCCGCACTGAGTTTTGATGACGAGCACGCTCGACAAGAAGGTCCTGAGGGTCCAATCCCTCGCCGTCCGCGCCGCCATCGATCCCGCTGCCGCCGAGGCCTTCGCGGCGCGACTGGCGCGTCTCGGCCCCGAGCTCGCGGGCGGCCACGGAGCACACGCCGTCTCGGTGTTCTGGTCGATCAAGGACGAGTTGCCGACACATTCGCTGTGTGCCGCTCTACACGCTGCCGGTCTCGTCGTCGGCCTGCCGGTGACAGGGCGGATGGGCGCGCCGCTCACCTTCCGCCACTGGACGCCAGACACGGTGATGGTGCCGGGCAAGATGCAGATCCCCGAGCCGCCGCCCTCCGCCGAAACGGTCGTGCCCGACCTCCTGTTCGTGCCGCTCGCCGCCTTCGATCGCCGCGGCCACCGCATCGGCTACGGCGCCGGCTTCTACGATCGCACGCTGGCCGCGTTGCGGGCGGAGAAGGAGGTCGCGGCGATCGGGCTCGCCTATGCCGCCCAGGAGGTGCTTTTCGTACCGGCCGACGCGCACGACGAGCCGCTCGACATGATCGTGACCGAAAAGGACGTGATCGTGTGCGTTTAAGGTCGTCATTCCGGGGCGGCGCAGCCGAACCCGGAACCGGTGCTTCTGAATGTCTCCGGGTGATGCGAGGCACGTCGGTTCCGGGCAGGCGCTTCGCCCGCCCCGGAATGACGGGGGGTTAGATGCGGCTCCTCTTCGTCGGCGACGTCATCGGCCGTCCCGGGCGCAAGGCGCTGGCCGAGCACCTCCCCGAGTTGCGCCGGCGTTGGTCGCTGGACTGCGTCGTCGTCAACGGCGAGAATTCGGCGGGAGGCTTCGGCATCACCGAGGCCATCTGCCAGGAGTTCCTCGACCACGGCGCCGATTGCGTCACGCTCGGCAACCATTCCTTCGACCAGCGCGAGGCGCTGGTCTTCATCGCCCGCCAGCCCCGGCTGATCCGGCCGCTGAACTATCCCCCGGGCACGCCCGGCGCCGGCACAGCGCTGGTCGAGACGGCGGCGGGCGAGCGCGTGCTGGTGGTCAACGCCATGGGGCGTGTCTTCATGGACGCGATGGACGACCCCTTCGCCGCGATCGACCGCGAACTCGACGCCTGCCCGTTGGGCCGGGTCTGCGATGCGGCGATCGTCGATTTCCACGCCGAGGCGACCAGCGAGAAGATGGCCTTCGGCCACCATTGCGACGGCCGCGTCTCGCTCGTCGTCGGCACCCACACCCACGTGCCCACCGCCGATCACCAGATCCTGCCCGGCGGCACCGCCTACATGAGCGATGCCGGCATGAGCGGCGACTACGACAGCGTCATCGGCATGGACAAGGCGGAGCCGGTGCGCCGCATGATCCACAAGACGCCCGGCGCCCGCTACGAGCCGGCGAGCGGACCGGCGACGCTGTGCGGCGTCGCGGTGGAGACGGATGCCGCGGGCCGGGCCACGATGGTCGCGCCAGTGCGCATCGGCGGGCGCCTGTCGC
>CAZZWW010000276.1:0-4392 GCA_964657815.1 Vulcanimicrobiota bacterium
GGCGAAGGGCGTGACGCCGTGATGGATGGTCTTGATCCAGCTCGCGTCGGCGAGGGGAAGCCGCTGGTGGTCGGAGATCGAGACCAGCGGGAAGGCGGGCCAGCGCGCGTAGACGCCGGCGAGGTCCTTCATGTCGAGCCGGCCGTGCAGCGTCGTCACCGTACGCGCCGCGCAGAGGTCGAACAGCGGGAAGTGCAGCATGTCCGTGTGGAAATGGATGATGTCGAAGTCGGCTCGCCGGCGGTGGACCTCGTGCAGCATGGAGAGGTGCGAGGCGAGATCGGACTTGAGCGGCGCCTTGTCGAGCCGGATCGGCTCGGCGCGCACCGGCACCAGCCTCGCCCGCGTGTCGGCGTCGCCCGAGGCGAACAGCGTCACGTCGTGGCCGAGGTCGACCAGGGCGTTTGTGAGATGGGCGACGATCCGCTCGGTGCCGCCGTAGAGCTTGGGAGGCACCGATTCGTACAGCGGCGCCACCTGGGCGATGCGCAGGACCGGCCGCGCTCCGAGGGCCGATATCGTGGTACCGGAGGTCATGGCGGGCGGCTCCGTTGGAGGCGAAAGCGCACGCATCTCTCAGTCGCCGCGGCCTGAAGCGTTCGGCGATGCCATAAATTAGCATGGGACATAGTAGAAGGACAGGGCCTCGGTGGTCTTGTGCTACGAATATGTCGCACCACATAATGCGTGATGCGCTCAGATCACAAAGATCAAGAACTCTGGGCGCGACTACTCGGTCTGCAGCGGAGATGGTGGTCATGGAAATCTCGGGAGACGTCCGCACTATTCTTAATCGCTGTCGCATGATGAACTGCCTATACGAAGGGCAGTCGTTCTCTCCCAAATCGTTCTCGGGCGCGTGCGGCGAGCCGGACAGGAGCGATCTGGCGCTCGAAGAGATGGTCGAGCAGGCCTTGATCGTGAAGAACGCGGCGGGCGCCTACAGCTTGACGGCGGATGGAGCGGCGATGCTGAAGACCTCGACGGCGGCGTTCAAACAGCAAGGCTTCCCCAAGAGGCAGCAGTTCGGCCGACCGCCCGTCAACAAGATGTGACGAGGGCCGAGGCGGCCACGACGGCGCCCGCCCTGTCCCACCTCGATTTGGCCGCGCTGCTCCGCTATCTCCGGCCCGTCCCGGCCCGCCGATGCCGGCGGTCGGAGACCACCCGCCCTTGCCTCGCTACGCGCTCACCGCCCTCATCGTCGCCTGCGCGCTTTTCATGGAGAATCTCGACGGGACGGTGATCTCGACGGCGCTCCCGGCGATCGCCAAGGACCTGCACGAAGACCCGATCGCGCTGAAGCTGGCGCTGACGTCCTACCTTCTGGCCCTTGCGGTGTTCATTCCCGCCTCGGGATGGGTCGCCGACAAGTTCGGCACCCGCATGGTGTTTCGTGCCGCCATCGTGGTGTTCACCGCGGGCTCGATCTGCTGCGGACTGTCGTCCTCTTTGGCCGGCTTCATTCTCGCCCGCGTCCTGCAGGGCACCGGCGGCGCGATGATGGTGCCGGTCGGCCGATTGCTGCTGTTGCGCACCACCGATCGCCGCGACTTGGTGCGGGCGATGGCCTATCTCACGATCCCCGCCCTGCTCGGCCCGATGCTCGGGCCCCCTGTCGGCGGCGCCATCACCACCTTCTTCAACTGGCGCTACATCTTCTGGATCAACGTGCCGATCGGCGTGCTTGGCGTGACGCTGGTCACGCTGTTCATCGAGAACGTGCGCGACGCGGACGTGCGCCGGCTCGACGTTTCCGGCTTCTTCCTCTCGGCGGTGGGCCTCGCGAGCCTGGTGTTCGGCCTCACCATCCTCGGCCGCGACGTCCTGCCGACGTGGGGCGTGCTCACGCTGATGGGGTTCGGCGCCGCCGTGCTCGCCCTCTACGTGCGCCATGCCGGGCGCGTCGAGGACCCGATCATCGATCTTCGTCTCCTGCGCATTCAGACCTTCCGGGTCAGCGTCACCGGTGGCTCGCTGTTTCGCATCGGCGTCGGCGCCGTGCCGCTGCTGCTGCCACTCATGCTGCAGCTCGGCTTCGGCATGAGCCCGCTGCGCTCCGGCCTCACCACCTTCGTGGCCGCTGTCGGTGCGATGGCGATGAAGGCCACCGCCGGGCCGATCCTCGACCGACTCGGCTTCAAGCGCGTGCTGGTCTTCAACGCGCTGGTCGGGTCCGGCTTCATCGGCGCCAACGCCTTGTTCTTCCCCACGATTCCGCTGCCGCTGCTGCTCGGCGTGCTGCTCGTCGGCGGCTATTTCCGCTCGCTGCAGTTCACCGGCATCAACGCCATCGCCTATGCCGACATTCCGACGGAGCGGATGAGCCGTGCCGTGTCCTTCGCCTCGGTGGCGCAGCAGCTTGCGCTGTCGATCGGCGTGGCGCTCGGCGCCGGCGTGGTGCAGGTGGCGCGCGAGGCGCACGGCGGCGGCGCGCTCGGGCTCGTCGATTTCCACTGGGCCTTCCTCGCCGTGGGCTGCGTCTCGGTCGCCTCGGTCTTCGCCTTCGCCCGGCTGCCGGCCGACGCCGGCGCCGCGCTGACCGGCGCGCGCAAGGTGGAGTTCGAGCCCGAGAAGGCGCCGATCGCCCGCACGGCGGCTGACGCGCGGCCCGGCTCGGCCTTGGGGTAGTACCCCGCCTACGCCGCCCGCTGCGGGAGCGTGGCGACCGGCGGCGCGGCGCGCACCTGGTCGCGGCCGCCGCGTTTGGCGGCGTAGAGCGCCAGGTCGGCGTCGGCGACGAGGTGGCGGATCGTTTCTGTCTCGCTCAGCACCGCCGCCGCGACTCCGGCCGACAACGTCACGACGGCCTCGTTATTCATCCGTTCGCGCGCGATCGATGCGGCGGCCACCGCCTGCCGCACCCGTTCCGCCACCGTGCAGGCCTCGACGAGATCGGCGCCCTCGAGCATGACGAGGAATTCCTCGCCGCCAAAGCGGTAGACGCTGCCGAAACGGACGTTCGCCGCGATGATTTCGGCCACCTGGCGCAGGCAGGCGTCCCCGGCAAGGTGACCATGAGCGTCGTTGAAGCTCTTGAAGTGGTCGATGTCGAAGAGCAGCACCGCCGTGAACTTGGAGAGCCCATCGGGCATACAGCGGGCCAGCTCTTCGTCGAGCGCGCGGCGGTTGCCGGCGCCGGTCAGCGGATCGCGGCGGCTCAGCGCCTCCAGTTCGCGATGGCGGGCTTGGTCGCGCAAGCGCAGCAGAAAATTCGAACGCTGCTCTCGCTCCAGGTTCCAGCAGCCGATGATCGAGAACAGCACCACGCCGCAGATCACGGCGCCGGCAATCGCTTTGCGCTCCCACGGCGCGCCCTCCGTGAGCTGCGACAGAGCGGCGACGTACAACCCGGCCGAGGCGAGGCAGGCAACGACGACGTAGCCGAAGCGGATGCGCTGCACCATGGTGGCGAAGAGGATCACCAGCACGACCGAGATGTGCTCGCTGGTGCGCAGCGGCGAGCGGCTGGCGAGCATCAGGCTCAGGATCGCCGCCGTGGTGACGACGATGCCCGACGCCAACAGGCCCTCGCGCAGCCACACGGGCGGCCGTCGCGCGATGATGGCGTTGATGATCACCATGGTGGGCGTCATGACGCAGAGATGCAGCGCGACCGAAACCCAGAAGACATCGCGGATCAGGAGCCAGTCGCCGGCCATGAAAGCGAGATAGATCGCGAGGCCGATCCAGTTCTGCATCACCAGACGGCGGCAGCGGTCGGTCGCGAGCGTGCTTTCGAAGCATTGCTCCAGGGCCGGCGCGAAGCGCAGCCGCCACGAGGGCCGATACGACCCGTCGAGCTCCTCCGCGCCGATGCTGCCCTCCGGCTCCATGATCGCCCGTCACCTTACGAAGCGGAACCATAGGCGCGATCGGTAAACCGGAGGTTTGCATGCGATCGGCCGGGCGATCCTCGCGACATGGTGAAAGAGAGGGATTGCTTAACGCTCGAACTTTACCTTTCGAGGCGTCCCCGCGTTGCCCGAGCGTCCAGCGTCCCATGCGTTCTTCGTCAAGCCGCGCCGTGCCCGTCACTCCCCGAGAGATCCGGATCCGCGAGGCCGGCCTGTCCGGGGCCCGTGCCCTCAGCCGCCTGCTCGTCGCCCTCATCGAGAGCCTGGGACAGCACGACAAGGCCGGCCGACGGTCGCCGGGAGAGTGGCCGCACGGCACCATCCGCTCGGCCTTCGGGCCGACGCCACTCGGCGCCGAGATCGAGCGCATGATGATGGCGCCCCCGCGTGGTCCCGTGACGACGCATGCGCCGCTCGATGCCGTGACGGGTCTGCCGCTGCAGTCGGTCGAGCCGCGTCGGCCGCTCGCACCTGCTTCTTCGCCGCAACGCCCGCCGGCGCGACCGATTGCCTCGGCGCCGGCGCCCAGCGCGCC
>CAZZWW010000277.1:0-4389 GCA_964657815.1 Vulcanimicrobiota bacterium
TTCTGCGTCGGCCATGTCGGGCCCGAGGCGGCCGTCGGCGGCCCGATCGCGCTGGTGCGCGATGGCGACATCATCTCGCTCGACGCGGTGGCCGGCACGATCGATCTCGACGTTTCCGAAGCCGAGCTGGCCGAGCGCAAGAAAGGCTGGCAGCCGCGCGCGCACGACTTCGGCTCGGGCGCGATCTGGCGCTACGCGCAGACCGTCGGGCCGGCGGTCGACGGCGCGGTGACCCATCCCGGCGCCAAAGGCGAGACCCATGTCTATGCCGACGTGTAGGCGCGTCGCGCCCGCCTATGCCGCGCTTGTCGCGGCGGTGATCCTCGCGGGCGCGAGCCTGCCGGCACGCGCGTTCGACGGCGCCTCGACTTCGTCGAGCGAGAGCCATGCGCCGCTGCCGATCTTCAAGAACCCCAAGGCAGCGCTGCGCGCGGGCCTCGAAGGCGTTCGGACCGGCCACGCGCGCACCGCGGTCGCGGCGCTGGAATATGCCGCCGAGGGCGGCGAGTCGCTGGCGCAGTGGAAGCTCGGCAAGATGTATGCGGCCGGCGACGGCGTGCCCCACGACGATGCCAAGGCCTTCGACTATTTCTCGCAGATCGTCGACAATTTCGACGAGGACGATATTGATCCACGCGAGGCGCCCTTCATCGCCAGCGCCTTCGTCGCGCTCGGCGTCTACAATCTCAACGGCATCGACAAGACGCGAGTCTCGCCCAATCCCGAGCGCGCGCTGGAGATCTTCCACTTCGCCGCCGTCAATTTCGGCGACGCCACCGCGCAATACGACATGGCGCGCATGTACCTCGACGGGACTGGGGTGGCGAAGGACCCGCGACAGGCGGCGCGCTGGCTCTATCTCGCTGCCGACAAGGGCCACATCGAATCGCAGGCCTTGCTCGGCCAGATGCTGTTCAACGGCTACGACGGCGTGGCGCCGCAGCGCGCCAAGGGCCTGATGTGGCTCTCGCTCGCCAAAGACGGCGTCACCGACAAGACGCACGACGCCTGGATCGTCGATCTCTACAGCCGTGCGATGGGCGCCGCGACGGACTCCGACCGCCAGGTCGCCTCGCTCTATCTCGAGGACCACGGCCGGCACCGCTGACCTGGGACCGCCGGCCTGCCGCGTCGTGCCCTGAGATGACGGAACTCGGAGCCGAGTGGCGCTACACTGCGATGCCGTTGGCCTGAGCCAACTGGCGCAGATCCACTTTCGGCCGCGCGCCGAGATGCTGGATGATCTCGGCCGCGGCCAGTGCGCCGAGCCGGGCGCAAGCCTGATGGCCGAGGTCGCGCACGAGGCCGGTGACGAAACCGGCGGCGAAGAGATCACCCGCGCCGGTCGTGTCGAGAACTTGGCCGACCGGCGCGGCGGGCACTTCGGTCGTGGTGCCCGCCGCTACGACGATGCAGCCCTTCTCCGCGCGCGTCACCGCAGCCAGCACCCGCTCCTTGCGGAGTTCGTCCAGCGCGGCATCGAAGCCCTTCTCGTAGAGGCTCGCGACCTCCACCTCGTTGGCGAAGAGCACGTCGACCGTGCCGTCGCGGATCAGGCCGAGGAACTCGTCGCGGTAGCGTCCGACGCAGAAGGCGTCCGAAAGGCTGAGCGCGACACGATTGCCGGAAGCGTGCGCGATGCGCGCCGCCTTGAGGAAGGCGGCCTTGGCGCCCGGCGGATCCCAGAGGTAGCCCTCGAGGTAGACGACCTTGGACGCCTCGACGGCGGCCGGCTCGACATCGTCTTCCGAGAGGTCCTGGCAGGCGCCGAGATAGGTGTTCATGGTGCGCTGGCCGTCGGGCGTCACCAGGATGAAACAGCGGCCGGTGGTCGGCCCGACCGTGGCGTGCGCGACCGGGAAATCGACGCCGGCGGCCTGGACGCCCTCGGCGAAGAGGTCACCGAGTTTATCGTTCTTGACCCGGCCGATGAACGAGGCCGAGCAGCCGAAGCCCGCCGCGCCGATGACCGTGTTGGCCGCAGAGCCGCCGGCCACGGTCACCGTGGCGCCCATCGCGCCGAGCAGCATCTCCGCCGGCGTCTCGTCGATGAGCGTCATCGCACCCTTGGCCATGCGGTACCGCGTCAAGAAGCCGTCAGGCACCTGGGCGATGATGTCGACGATGGCGTTGCCCAGGCCGAGGAGATCGTAGCGCGCCTGGGTCATGCGGTCCTTTCGAGCGAAGCCATCCGGGGCGGCTCATGGCACCCGCCTCGGGCCACGGTCAAGTCGCGGACCAGAACGAACAAAGGCGCCGAGCTGCCGCTCGACGCCTCGCCTGCAGATCTAAAAAGGAGACGATCGCTAATCGCGACGGCGCTTGATACGGACCGGGACGAGCACCGTATCGCCGCGTTGAGCGACATAGGCGGAGATGGCGGCGCCCGCCGCGATCATGGTGGCGATCAGTGCAACATGCATGTCCACATCCCCGTCCTCGCGGTTCGACTTCGGTCAACCACCAATGCTTCGAACGCCACGCCCCGAACCAGGTTCCTCGATATCATAGCCCATCGAACAACGCTGTCGAGAGGTAGCGTTCGGCGAAGGAGGGTATGATCAACACGATCGTCTTGCCCTTGAACTCCGGGCGGCGGCCGACCTCGACGGCGGCTGCGACGGCGGCGCCCGACGAGATGCCGCCGGGGACGCCCTCGAGCCGCGCCAGCATCCGCGCGTAGTCGAACGAGATCTGGTTGCCGACGGTGATGACCTCGTCGATGACGTCGCGATCGAGGATCGGCGGCACGAAGCCGGCGCCGAGTCCCTGGATCTTGTGCAGGCCGGGCTTGCCGCCCGACAGCACCGGCGAATCCTCCGGCTCGACGGCGACGACGTGGAGCGAAGGGCGCCGCGGCTTCAGCGTCTCGCCGACGCCTGTGATGGTGCCGCCGGTGCCGACTCCGGCGATGAAGCAATCCACCTCGCCCGCGGTGTCGTTCCAGATCTCCTCGGCGGTGGTCCTGGCGTGGATCTCCGGGTTGGCCGGGTTCTCGAACTGCTGCGCCATGACGGCGCCCGGTGTCGCGTCGACGATCTCCTGGGCCTTGGCGATCGCGCCCTTCATGCCCTGCGGGGCCGGCGTCAGCACCAGCTCGGCGCCGAGCAGCAGCAGCATCTTGCGCCGCTCGATCGACATGCTCTCGGGCATGACCAGGGTCAGCTTGTAACCGCGCGCGGCGGCGACGAAGGCGAGCCCGATGCCGGTGTTGCCCGAGGTCGGCTCGACGATCGTCGTCTCGCCCGGCTTGATGCGACCGTCGCGCTCCATCGCGTCGATCATGGCGACGCCGATGCGGTCCTTCACCGACGAGGTCGGGTTGAAGAACTCGAGCTTGGCCAGCAGCGTGGCGCCGACGCCCTTCTCCTTGGCGATCTTGTCGAGGCGCACCAGCGGCGTGTCGCCGATCGTCTCGGTGATGGAGGCATAGATCCGCCCGCGTCCGGGGCGGCGGGTGGCGTCTTCGAGAGGTAGGCTCGTGGTCATGGGTCCGCTCCCTGTATCGTGCAGCCCACAATGTCGGGGACCGGCCGGGAAGGGCAAGGGGATCGGGCGGCAGAGGCGACGCCTCCCGCGATCACGCCGCCATGGGGCGACCATCGTAAGTGGCGGCGAAGGCGAAGCCGGGATGGGCCGCGCAGCGGTCGACCCAGGCATCGAGGACAGCATCGCCCGGCTTGCCGAACCGTGTGTAGGGCGTGTGCAGCAGCATGTCCGCTGCAGTGATCGTGGCGCCGCAGAGGAAGGGCCGGTCGGCCAGCGCCGCCGCCAGCCGCCGCTTCACCTCGGCGCCGCTCCGGAAGGTGGCCGCGAGCGCGGGATGCGACACGCCCATCGCTTCGAACGTCAGCACCGGTTCGACCACGCCCGAATACCAAGCGAACCAGCTGAGGTAGGCGCCGCGCTGGGCATGGCCCGGCGGAATGCTCAGCCCCGCGCCCGGGAACAGGTCCGCGAGGTAGAGCATGATCGCGCTGCTTTCCCACACCGCGACGCCGTCGTGGACGAGGAACGGCACCTTTCCTTCGGGGTGTGGGTTCTTCGAGTCGCGACCGCCCGGCCCACCGTCCTGGCGCGCGACGGAAACGGTCTCGATCGTGACCTCGTCCAGAGCATCGAGGGCTGCGATCAGCGCGACGACGCGGGTCGAGCGGGATTTCGGGGAATGGTAGAGGGTCAGCATCGCGGCGGGTTCCTGTTGGCTTGATCGACACCCTGATCTATAGGCCGAGCCAACTGCCACTTTCCGTCAGTTGCACGATGGCCCGCACCGACCGCCTCTTCCGTCTGCTGCAGGCGCTGCGCGTCCTTTCTGCGCCGGTCACCGCCGCGCGTCTGGCGGAGGAGACCGGCGTCTCGCTGCGCTCGCTCTATCGCGATATCGAC
>CAZZWW010000278.1:0-4374 GCA_964657815.1 Vulcanimicrobiota bacterium
GACGAGGGCAAGGACTGGGAGGAGGACCGTACGGTCGCCGAGCTGGCGCAGAAGCTGGCCTCGCGCCGGCTGCCGCTCGACCAGGTCGACCCGCTCATCGCCGATTTCGCCAAGGACGCCGGCAAGGACAAGGACCGGAAGCTCACCGAGCTCTTCGTCGGCACGCTCGACGTCATCAACGGCAACCGCACCGAGATCCTCGAAGGCATCATGCGTTACGCGCGCGGCCAGGAGCGCCTCGCCCAGCGCATGCGCAAGGAGGCCGACGCGATCAGCGAGAAGATGACCGACGTGCAGGGGCCGACCGGCATCGCCGCCACCGAGCAGAACCCCGACTTCGCCTGGGACCAGCGCATCTTCAAGGAGCGCCGGCAGGCCCTGACCTACGTGTGCGAGACGCCGAGCCTGCTCGAGCGCCGCGCCTACGAGGTGGCCAAGCGCATCCAGGCGCAGCTCTAGAAGATCCTCCCCTGCGAAGCGCAAGCGTAGCGGGGGAGGATTCCGAGCACCGACGCTTTCGACCTGAGGACCCAACCATGCGTACGATTCTTTCCGCCCTCATGATCCTCGCCGCCGGCACGACCGCCTGCGCCGCCAAGACCACCCGCTTCTGGAACCTGACCGACAACACGATCACCCAGTTCGCGCTGGCGCCGGCCGGCACCGACACGTTCGGTCCCGACCAGTGTAAGAACGACAAGGACGGTGCGGTCGACCACGACGAGCGCCTGAAGATCGTCGGCGTGCCGAGCGGCGTCTACGCCGCGCGCTTCACCGATTCCAAGAACCGGACCTGCACGGTGAAGAACGTCGACGTGAAGGAAGGCGACGTGTTCTCCATCGAGGAGAAGCAGCTCGGCGACTGCAAGAAATAGGCTTCGGCCTCACGCGGAGGAGAGCGGCTCCGAGATCTCCTCCAGCGACTTGCCCTCGGCGGCGACGCCCCAGACCGCCTCCAGCGCCGCCGCGCCCAGCATGAGCAGCGCGGCGAAGACGTAGCCGCCGAAGAGCGCCCAGCGCGACTCCGTGCCGATCAGCCAGGAGAAGGCGAGCGGCGCGACGATGCCGCCGATGCCGGTGCCGAAGGCGTAGAAGATCGCGATGGCCAGGGCGCGGATCTCGACCGGGAACACCTCGCTCACCGTGAGGTAGGCGGCGCCCGCGGCCGAGGACGCGAAGAAGAAGATGACCGACCAGGCGATGACCTGCTCCTTGGCGGTGAGCAGGCCCAGCGCGAACAGCAGGCCGGTGATGGCCAGGAGGATGCCGGAGATCGCGTAGGTGAAGGTGATCATCGGCTTGCGGCCGACCTTGTCGAACAGCGGCCCGAGGATCAGCGGACCAAGGGCGTTGCCGATCGCGAAGGGCAGCATGTACCAGCCGACGTGCTGGATCTGCACCTGATAGTAGACCTCGAGCACCTGCGAGAAGGTGAAGAAGATCGCGTTGTAGAAGAAGGCCTGCGCGCTCATCAGCGCGAGCCCGACCACCGCCCGCTTGCGGTGCTTCACGAAGATCGTGTGGAACACGACCCGGAGCGGCGTGTGGTCGCGCGCGTGGATCTTCATCGGCTTCAGCGTGTCGCGCGCCGGCACGGTGCCGCCGTGCTTGCGGATGTCGGTCTCGATGTCGCCCATCACCTGCTCGGCCTCGCGCTCGCGGCCGTGGATCGCCAGCCAGCGCGGGCTTTCGGGGATGTAGGTGCGCAGGAAGATGATGCCGATGGAGAGGATCGAGCCGACGAAGAACACGGCGCGCCAGCCGTATTGCGCCGGGACGATCCGCGGATCGAGGAACACCAGCGAGGCCAGGGCGCCGATCGCGCCGCCGATCCAGAACGAGCCGTTGATGGCGAGGTCGGTGCGACCGCGGAAGCGCGCCGGGATGAACTCCTGGATCGTCGAGTTCACCGCGGAATATTCGCCGCCGATGCCCGCGCCGGTGAGGCAGCGGAACAGCGAGTAGGAGAAGAGGTCCCAGGAGAAGGCCGTCGCCGCGGTGGCGACGAGGTAGAGGCCGAGCGTCACGAAGAACAGCTTGCGGCGGCCGAGCCGGTCGGTGGCCCAGCCGAACACCAGCGCGCCGACCACCGCACCGGCGAGATAGAAGCTGTTGCCGATCCCGATCTGCGTGTCGGTGAAGTGGAGGGCCTTGTCCTGCTTCAGCGCGCCCGAGATCAGCCCGGCGAAGGTCACCTCGAGCCCGTCGAGGATCCAGGTGATGCCGAGCGCGGCGATCACCAGCGTGTGGAAGCGCCCCCAGTGCAGCGCGTCGAGCCGCGCCGGCACGCGGGTCTCGATCGTCGTCTCCTCGACCGAAGCCGTCATCCGCCCGCGCCCCGCATTCTTGCTTGCGGTCGAATGAACACAGACGCGGGCACGCCGCAATTCGCCTGCGGGTCAGGTTGTCATGAGAAGCCCGATCGCCGATGGAGGAGGACGGCCACGCAAGAGCCGGACGGGAGAGAACGACGATGGCGAGCCGCTACGCCGAGGTCTACGCGGGCTGGCAGCGCGACCCGCACGGCTTCTGGCGCGAGGCGGCGAAGGCGATCGACTGGATCGAGCCGCCGCGCGCGATCTTCGATCCGAACGCCGGCATCGACGGGCGCTGGTTCCCCGACGCGACGCTGAACGCCTGCTTCAATTGCCTGGACCGCCACATCCGCGACGGCCGCGGCGCGCAGGCGGCGGTCATCTACGACGCGCCCGTCATCCCCTTCAAGAAAGCCATCAGCTACGACGAGCTGCTCGACGAGGTGCAGGCGATGGCCGCCGTGCTGCAGGACTTCGGCGTGGGCAAGGGCGATCGCGTGATCGTCTACCTGCCGATGCTGCCGCGCGCGCATGTCGCCATGCTCGCCTGCGCCCGCCTCGGCGCGATCCATTCCGTCGTGTTCGGCGGCTTCTCGGCGACCGAGCTCGCCGCCCGCATCGACGATGCCGCCCCCAAGCTCATCCTCACGGCGTCCTGCGCCATCGAGGGCAGCCGCACGGTGCCCTACAAGCCGCTGGTCGATGCCGCGATCGACTTGGCGACCACCAAGCCGGAGGCGGTGCTGGTCTGGCAGCGCCCGCGCCTGCAGGCCGACATGATCGACGGCCGCGACCACGACTGGGAGACGCTCGTCGAGGCGGCCGAAGGCCGGCAGGTCGCCTGCGAGCCGATGGCGGCGACCGATCCGCTCTTCATCCTCTACACGTCGGGCACGACCGGCGAGCCGAAAGGCATGGTGCGCGACGTCGGCGGCACCCTCGTCGCGCTGGCCTGGTCGATGGGCGCGCTCTACGACGTCGCGCCGGGCGAGGTGTTCTGGTGCACCGCCGACGTCGGCGGGAGCATCGGCCAATCCTGCGGCGTCTACGCACCTCTGCTCATCGGGGCGACGACCATCTGCTACGAGGGCGAACCGGTCGGCACGCCAGACGCCGGCGCCTTCTGGCGCGTCTGTGCGGAATGGGGCGTCGTGGCGCTCTTCACCGAGCCCGCCGCGCTCGGCGCGATCAGGACGGAGGATCCCGCCGGAGCTCTCGCCAAGGGCCACGACCTCGGCAAGCTGCGTGCGCTGTTCCTCGCCGGCGCGCACGCCGACCCTCTTTTGGCGAACTGGGCCGCGGAGGCCTTCGGCCTGCCGGTGCTCGGCCAATGGTGGCAGGCCGAGACCGGCTGGTGCATCGCCGGCGAGCCGAGGGGCCTCGGCCCGTTCTCCGCCAAGCCCGGCTCGGCCGGCGTTGCGATGCCGGGCTACGCGCTCGCCGTGGTGGACGAGGGCGGCCGCGCGGTGCCGCCGGGCACGACGGGCCGGTTCGTCGTCACGCTGCCATGGCCGCCCGGCGGCCGGCCGATGCCGTGGCACGACGAGCGAACGGACCAGGGCGTTCGCGCCGACGCCCCCGGCGCCTACGAGACGTCGGACCGCGGCTCCCTCGACGAAGACGGCTACGTCGTGCTGCTCGGCCGAACCGGCGACGTCATCGCCTGACCGGAATGCCGCTCCGTAGCTCTGATCGTCGCCGGCGGCCCGTCGTTGCGAGCGAAGCGACCCGGGAGCCCTCGGCACCGCGTCTGTTGTCCGCCCCTGGATCGCCTCGCCTGGCTCGCGAAGCCGGGCGCTTCCGCACCGACCGAACGCGCGCCGAGCATGTCACAGCCCGCTACTCCGCGGCGATGCCGAAAGCCGCGGGATGGGCTCGTGCCGACGGCGGCGTGACCTGGAGCGGCTGGTAGAAGTAGTTCGGCTTCAGGATCTTCTTCTTCAGCGTGTTGTCGCGCCAGATCGGCGACAGGTTGCCGCCCATCGGCGGCAGCACCCAGGCCCAATGGCCGTAGCTCGGCCGCTTGGCCAGCGCCTCTTCCTCACGGAAACGCATGAAG
>CAZZWW010000279.1:0-4357 GCA_964657815.1 Vulcanimicrobiota bacterium
GCCACCCGCTGCTTCTCGCCGCCCGAGAGCTTGCCCGGGCGGCGCCCGAGCAGCGCGCCGATGCCGAGGGTCTCGACGACCTGCTCGAAGGCGATCCCGCCCGCGTCCTTGCCGGCGAACCAGCGGCCGAAGAGCAGGTTGCGGCGCACCGAGAGATGCGGGAACAGCTGCGCGTCCTGGAACACGAGGCCGATGCGCCGGCGCTGCGCCGGCACGTTGCGCCCCGCCGCCGTGTCGACCAGCACGGTGTCGCCGAGGCGCACGTGGCCCGCGTCGGGTCGGGCGAGGCCGGCGACAAGGCCGAGAGTCATCGACTTGCCCGAACCGGAGCGGCCGAACAGCGACGTGACCCGTTCGGCACTGGCGAAGGCGACATCGAGCGCGAAGCCGGGGACGCTCCGGCGCAGGGCGACGTCGAGAGCGGCAGGCGGTATGCCGGAGGTCACGGTTTTGCGCCCCCGGCTCCGTCGTTCCGAGACGCCGGGCGCGAACCCGGAACCGGCGTGCGTCCACTCTTTCCGGATACCGCGAGCAACACCGGTTCCCGGTTCGGCTGCGCCGCCTCTGAATGACGAAGGTGATGTGCTTCGGCAGCCCTCACAGCGCCAGGCGCCGGCTGACCGTGCGCTGCAGCAGGTCGGACAGGATCACGGCGACGAGCGAGATGACGATCGAGACCAGCGTGAGCCGCAGCGCGCCGGCGTCGCCGTCGGGGTTCTGCACGTCGGTGTAGATCGCCGCGGCGATGGTCTGGGTCTCGCCGGGAATGTTGGAGACGAAGGTGATGGTGGCGCCGAACTCGCCGAGCGCGCGGGCGAAGGCGAGGATCGAGCCGACGATGAGGCCGGGCACGGCGAGCGGCAGCGTCACCAGCGCGAAGCGCCACAGCGGTCCGGCGCCGAGCGTTCCGGCCGCCGCCTCGAGCCTCGTGTCGATCGCCTCGAAGGAAAGCCGCATCGCGCGCACCATCAGCGGAAAGCCCATGACCGCGCAGGCGAGCGCCGCGCCGGTCCAGCGGAAGGCGAACACGATGCCCATCTGCGCCAGCGCGGCGCCGAAGAGTCCGCGTCGGCCGAAGCCGAGCAGCAGCACGTAGCCGGTGACCACCGGCGGCAGCACCAGCGGCAGGTGGACGATCGCGTTGACGAGCGACTTGCCGGGGAACTCCCATCGCGCCAACCCGTAGGCAACGAGGACGCCGAACGGGACGCTCGCCAGCGTCGCGACCACGGCGATGCGCAGCGACAGCTCGATCGCCGTCCATTCGTCGCCGCCGAAGCCGAGCAACGCCGCGTCCCTACTTGCCGAGAAGCGTGAAGCCTTGGCCGGTCAGGATGGTCTTGGCCTCGGGCGAGTGCAGGTAAGCCTCGAAGCCGGCGGCATCGGGATTCTTGGAGCCCTTCACCACCGCCACGGGGTAGACGATCGGCATGTGCGAGGTTTCGGGGAAGGTGTCGACGACCTTCACCTTGGGCTCGGCCTTGGCGTCGGTGCCGTAGACGATGCCGTACTTGGCCTCGCCGCGCGCCACCAGAAGCAGGGCGGCGCGGACGTTGTCGGCCTGCGCCAGCTTGGACTCCACCGCCTTGTAGACGCCGAGCGTCTCCAACGCCTCCTTGCCGTAGATGCCGGCCGGGCAGGATGACACGGTGCAGACCGCGAGCTTGCCGTCGCCGAGGGCGCCGGCGAGATCGAAATCCTTGGCGATCTTCAGGGTGGCGGTGGCATCGGCCGGCGCCACCAGCACGAGCGTGTTGCCGAGCAGCGTCTCGCGCGTCTTGGGATCGATCGCGCTGTCCTTGTCGAGCACGTCCATCCACTTCTGATCGGCCGAGATGAAGAGATCGGCCGGCGCACCGCCCTGGATCTGCTTGGCCAGCGTGCCCGACGAACCGTAGGAGATCACCGGCGCCGGCTTGCCTTCGGCGACGTACTTCAAGGCGATCGCGTCGAGCGCCGTCTTCATGCTGGCAGCGGCGAAGACGAGCGGCCCCTTGCCTTCCGCGAAGGCCGGCGATGCTGCGGCGAACACCAGCGCGAGAGCAAGGGAGATCGACTTCAACGGCATGCGGGTGGTCCTCGATTGGCTGTATCCAGCGGAATACACCGCCGAGCGGCAAGGGCAAAGTCCCAGAACCAAAGGTCTTTAGCCGTCCATCTCCTTCCGCCGCATCGGCATGGAATCGATGATCTTGAAGAGCGTCTTCGGGTCGACCGGGTCGCGCCACACCTTCTTCACCCGTCCGTCCTTGCCGACGAGCACCACCGCGAAGCCCTTCGTCTCGACCCCGAGCTTCTTGCGCAGCGGGCCGTCGGGCCGAGCTTCCTGCAGCACCAGGATGTCGCGGTCGGTGAGTTCCGGTTTGGTGCCGTCGAGCGCCTGGATCTGCTTGGCGACGCGGGGGTCGTCGCGCGAGTCCGAGAGCACGACGACGGGGCGCGACTTGCCCCTGGCGACGGCCAGCCCGTCGGCGTGGGCGAGCCCGGGCGCGAGGGCCGCAAGGACGAGGGCGGTCGTGAGGAAGGCTCGCATGAGGGATCTCCTGTCGCCGAGGAATATGGCTTGCGTCGATGAAAAGGCAGCCTCCGTTGCCGGCGCTTCGCCGCCGCGCTAACCCGGCGGCCATGCAGAGCTTCGAAGCCACGCCCGGCGTCACGCTGGCCTATGTCGTCGAGCCGGTGCCGGCCGGCGTCGCCGATCGCGACGAGCCGATCCTGCTGATCCACGGCTTCGCCTCGAGCCATGCCGTGAACTGGGTGCTGCCGCTCTGGGCCAAGACCCTCACCTCGGCCGGGCGCCGCACGATCCTCTACGACGTGCGCGGACATGGCCGCAGCACCAAGCTCTACGATCCACGCGACTACACGATGGACGTGCTGGCCGGCGAGGCACTCGCGGTCATGGACCACCTCGGCCTCGGCCGCATCGACGTCATGGGCTACTCGATGGGCGCGCGCATCGGCGCCTTCCTGCAACGCCGCGCGCCCGAACGGCTGCGCTCCCTCGTCATCGGCGGGCTCGGCTCCAGCCTGGTCGAGGGCGGCACCCTGCCGATGGGCATCGCGGATGCGATGGACGCGCCGGCGCTGGAGAGCCTCACCGACCCGCACCAGCGGATGTTCCGCGCCTTCGCCGACGCCACCCGCAGCGACCGCCGCGCGCTGGCCGCCTGCATCCGCGGTGCCCGCCAGCTGATGCCGGCCGACGAAGTCGCGCGGATCGACTGCCCCGTGCTCGTGGCGGTGGGCGGCCACGACGACATCGCCGGCGACCCCGAGGCCCTTGCTGCGCTGATGCCGCAGGCACAGGTGCTTCACATCGAGGACCGCGACCACAATCGCGCGGTCGGCGACAAGGCCTACAGGGAAGGCACGCTCGTTTTCCTCGATGAACGGAAATGAAAACCCTATATGCTGGCTTTCGTGGAGAACGCCCGCGCGGGCTTCACCAGACGAACGGACGATGGACCGGAAGATACGCATGAGCGGCAAGCCACACGGCGGCGCGACGATCGTCCCATTCCGCGGCGACGGCGATCCGGTTTTCGCCCGCATGCGCGGCGAGGCCGAGGAGGTCATCCGTCGCGAGCCGGAAGTCGCCGGCTTCATCTATTCGACCGTGCTGAACCATTCCTCGCTGGAGAGCGTGATCATCCACCGGGTCGCCGCGCGGTTGTCGCATCAGGACCTGCCGAGCGACCTCATCCGCCAGGCCTTCGCCGACATGGTGGCGACCGATCCGAGCTTCTCCGAGGCCTTCCACGCCGACCTGCTCGCCGTCGTCGACCGCGACCCGGCGTGCACGCGGGTGATCGAGCCGATCCTCTATTTCAAGGGCTTCCACGCGATCCAGGCGCACCGTCTGTCGCACGCCCTATGGATGGCCGGGCGGCACGATTTCGCCTTCTACCTGCAGAGCCGCTCCTCGGCGGTGTTCCAGACCGACATCCATCCGGCGGCGCGTATCGGCAAAGGCGTCTTCCTCGACCATGCGACCGGTCTGGTCGTCGGCTCGACCGCCCTGATCGAAGACAACGTGTCCATGCTGCAGGACGTGACGCTCGGCGGCACCGGCAAGGACACCGGCGACCGTCATCCCAAGGTGCGCCACGGGGTGCTGATCGGCGCCGGCGCGAAGATCCTCGGCAACATCGAGATCGGCCATTGCGCGCGCATCGCCGCCGGATCGGTGGTGCTGCACCCCGTGCCGCACAACAAGACGGTGGCCGGCGTGCCGGCCCGCATCGTCGGCGAGGCCGGTTGCGCCGAACCCGCGCGCACCATGGACCAGATCCTCGCCGCCAAGCCGGCGCTCGAAGTCTTCGAGGGCCGCGCCGTGGTCGAGCCGCGGCGCTAG
>CAZZWW010000280.1:0-4325 GCA_964657815.1 Vulcanimicrobiota bacterium
CTGTTTCGATGGGGGCATTGGAACGCGAAAGCCGCAGGCCGTCAATCGCCGCGGGCAGCTCTCGAGAACCGCCGCGTGCAAGGTTGCAGAGGGAAACCTTGTCCGATTGGAGGAGGATATTCTCCAAAAAATCGATCGTCTTGGGCGTTCCCTGACCCCTCGCCCGCTCTTCGGGTATCTCCTATGTCCAGGCTCCGGACGCAGCCGCGCTTGCGCTCGGGACCCCACGGGGCGATCTAGGCGTCTGCCCCCGGACGCCCCATGCTCCTCCCGATCGCCGCGGTCGCCTTTCTCGCCTACCTGCTGCTGCGGCCGTCGCTGGCACGGACGTGGACGAGACGCCTGCGCCTGCCGGCACCGAGCAAGGCGGGAGTCGACAAGGCGGTGTCCGTGGCGATCGTCGCGGCGGCGCTCGTCGTCCTGATCCACGGCAACGTCTGGGCGGCCGTCTGCCTGTTCGGCCTGTCGTTGTGGATGCTCGGCCGCTCCGGCGGGACTCGTCCTCCGCGCGAGGCCTCGACGATGCAGCGCTCGACGACGGTGGAGCTTGCGACCGATCGCGCCAGCGGCCGGCGTGTCGCGCGGATGATCGGCGGACCGCACGTCGGAACCGTGCTCGATGGCCTCGGTCTCGACGGCTGCCGCGCCATCTTGACGGTGTGCCGCGGCGCCGATCCCGTCGGTGCGCGCCTGCTAGAGGCTTATCTCGACGGCCGGTCCGCCGGCTGGCGTGCGGCAGCCGATGCTGACCATGACGCGGGGCCGCGCCGCGCGCGAGCCACGGGTGGCATGTCCGAGGAGCAGGCCTATCAGCTGCTGGGCCTTGGCCGCGGGGCGCCGCGCGAGGCCGTCGTGAGCGCGCATCGCTCGCTCATGAAGAAGTGGCACCCCGACGGGGGCGGCACGGCCGAGCTTGCCGCGCGGGCCAACGAGGCCAAGGAAGTGCTGCTGCGCCGACATGGCTGAACTCCGGGAACGCGGACGCGACGAGGGTTACGATCAGTTCTTGGTGGCGAAGCAGGAGACGCCGGAGCGTTTCAGGGCGCGGCAGGCCGCGTCGGCGGCCTCGGGCGTGAGACCGGCGAAACGGGCGCGGAACAGGGTCCCATGGCCTTTCTGCAGCTTCTCGGTGAACGGGCTGGCACCCGAGAGCGTGCCGCGGCTCTGGCTTTTCGCCCGGGCGAGCAGGCCGTTGGCCTCCGCGATCGTGGGCGTCGCGCCGATCTGGATCATGACGCCGCCATGGGCCGCCGGCCGGCCGGTCGGCTGGGCCTCGAGCGAGGCGACCTTGGTCTCGCCGCGGTCACGGCGGCTCGCCGGATGGCGAAGCGCCGACGGCGTCGCCGTCGAGGCGCCGGTGTAGCGCGAGGTCGATCCGTCGGCGCGACCGCCGCGCGACGGGATCGAGCCGGTCGCCGTCATGTCGCGCTCGCCCTTCGGCAGCCCGGGCACGAAGGCCGGACGGGGCCGCGGCTGCGGTGCGACGCTGGCGATCTGCACCGGCGCGCGCGCGCGCGTCGGCTTGGCGTGTCGCGAAGGCTGCGGCTCGGTGGCACCGTCGTCCGGAGCCTTGGCTTCCAACGCCTTGGCGTCCGGAGTGGCGCTTTCCTCACCCTCGCCGTTGGCGGTCTCGACGGCACGGCTCGCCGCCTTGAGGTCGGGCGCGGGCGACGTCTCCGCGGCTTCCTCGTCGACGGATTCGACAGGGGGCGCCTCGTCGCCCTCGTGCTGGATCACCGGGATCGCTTCCGCGACCTGCTCCAGCGCGGGGTTCTCCGCGACCATCGGCGCGGTGCGGTGCGTGGCGCACTTGTCGATCTCGGCGGCGATGATGTCGGCCATGATGCGGTCGCGACCGAGCCGGGTGCGGCCGCCGAGCACGACGGCGATCAGCCAGTGACCGTCGCGATTGACGGAGGCGAGCAGATTGAAGCCGGAATCGCGCGTGTAGCCCGTCTTGATGCCGTCCATGCCCTCCACCTGCTCCATGAGGTGGTTGTGGTTGGGCATGGTCTGGCCGGCGTAGTGGAACGACGGGATCGAAAAATAATGGAAGTAGCGGGGATAGCGGTCGTGGATGGCGCGGCCGAGCAGGGCCAGGTCGTGCGCCGTCGTCAGCTGCTGCTCGGCGGGGAGGCCCGATGCGTTCACGAAGTTCGAGCGCGCCATGCCGAGCATGTGCGCCTTGCGGGTCATCAGGTGCGCGAAGGTCGGCTCGTCGCCGCCGACGGCCTCGGCGACCGCGACCGCCATGTCGTTGGCCGACTTCGTCACCATGGCACCGATGGCGTCGGCGACGCGGATGGTCGAGCCCGGCCGCAGGCCGAGCTTGGTCGGCGCCATCGAGGCGGCGTGGACCGAGATCGGGATGCGCGTTTCGAGCGAGAGGCGGCCTTTGTCGAGCGCCTCGAAGAGCATGTAGAGCGTCATCACCTTGGTGACGGACGCGGGATGGCGCAGCGCATTCTCGTCCTGAGCGTGGAGGACGCGACCGGAATTGGCGTCGACCGCGTAGCTCGCGAAAGGCGGCGAATAGGATCCGGGACGATTGTGCACCACCCGGACATGACCGACGGAGCGAGCCAGGATGGCGCGGCTGCGATGGCTGTGACGGTGATGCGCCTCCGCCGGTCGGGTGGACAGTCCACCGGCGACGAGCGCCAGGATGAGGCCTGCGGAGGTCGATCGGCGAAACAAGCCACGCAACGCCGAATGCAACTCGACCATACCCCGCAACCCCCACCCGCAGCATCGACGGCTGCGGCACTGCAGCGTCATGAGTGTTTCGAGGGTTACGCTACGGGCGCCGGGTTACTTCACGGTTAAGTGTCGATTTCGCCTTCGACCGAAGCGTGCCAAGGCGAGACGCCGGCCTCCGTCGAACGACGGATGCTGCAATGCAGCATCGACCGCTTGAAGCTTTTGGTGCGCTGCACTATTTCGGTGACGCGCATCGACGCACCGCGCTTCCTAGCCGAATGGCGGAGTGCCCTCAGACAAGGAGCATCAGCATGGCCAACAATTTCGAAGAGATCCAGAAGGTCAGCAAGGATCAGCTGGAGCATTTCTCGAGCAGCGCCGCGAGTGTCGCGCGCGGTTTCCAGGCGATCGCCACCGAGACCACCGACTATTCCAAGCGCTCGCTGGAGACGACCTCCTCGCACCTCGAGAAGCTGTTCGGCGCGCGTTCGCTCGACACCGCCATCCAGCTCCAGACCGAGTTCGCCAAGACGTCCGTCGAGAGCTTCGTGGCCCAGGCCAACAAGATCGGGGAGATCTACCGCGACATCGCCAAGGAGGCGTTCCGCCCCGTCGAGGCGGCGATCAACAAGGGCCAGCAGGCCGTTCACCAGGGCTGAATCGCAGGCGGCCGGCTGTTAGGCCGGCAAGCCGCTTTACATCGTCAAGGCGTTTTGAAAGGCTCGACATCAGTCGGGCCTTTTTCACGTCTGCGGGCTTGGTTCTTGCAGAGCGGCGGATGAGGTCCGGTCGGACGACGGGCGCGAACATGTCACGTGGGACCCCAATTCGAAAACGTGCGGCGGCCCTAGCAATGCCGCCTTTGCCTCCGCATATTTTCGTCGGTGTAAGGGGCAGGGCGGCGTTGACGCAGCGAACGGTAGCGGACGAGATCTTCGAATCGGCGTCGGTCGGACGGGCGTTGCTCCTCCGTGCGGCCAAGGAGCCGCAGAAGGAGGACGGCGGCAGCGGCGGCGGCGAGGACGGCCGCGGCTCCGGTACGGCCGTCATCACCCGGACCCGGACGCAGACGCGGCGTCCCGGCATGTACCGCGTGCTCCTGCTCAACGACGACTACACCCCGATGGAATTCGTCGTCTCGGTGCTTCGCAAGTATTTCTCCAAAGGGCCGGAGGAGGCGACACGCATCATGCTGCACGTGCACCAGCACGGTGTCGGTGAATGTGGTGTTTTCACCTACGAAGTGGCCGAGACCAAAGTCACGCAAGTCATGGACTACGCTCGTAAGCATCAGCACCCGCTGCAATGCATCATGGAAAAGAAATAGAGGCCGACGATGCCTTCATTCTCCCGCAATCTCGAACAGTCGCTGCATCGGGCGCTCGCTATCGCCAACGAGCGCAACCATGAATATGCCACGCTCGAGCATCTGCTCTTGAGCCTCACCGACGATGCCGAGGCATCGGCGGTGCTCCGCGCCTGCTCGATCGATCTCGATCTCCTCAAGAAGAACCTGCGCGACTACATCGATCGCGAGCTCGAGAACCTGGTCTCCGACGGTCGCGAGGACGCCAAGCCGACGACCGGCTTCAACCGCGTCATCCAGCGCGCGGTGATCCACGTGC
>CAZZWW010000281.1:0-4310 GCA_964657815.1 Vulcanimicrobiota bacterium
GAGAGGATCGAGCGCTGGTTACGGCTCCGATCCGCAGGCAGGTTGGAAAATCGGCACGAAAAAGGGCGGCATCGCCGCCCCTTCGTTCGGGAACATGGCTCCGGAAGCGGGGATAAGGACGCCTAGCGCTTGCCCGCGCCATCGCCATCGCGCATCTGACCGGTCGGCTCCTGCACGTGCGCCTCCAAGAACCATAGATCCTTGTCGACGCCGCGCGACACCTCGGTGAAGAGGTCGGCAGTATCCGGGTCGCCGGCCTCGTCCGTTTCGTCGATATTCTGACGCACCGCGTTGCCGAAGGTGGCATACCGGTCGATCAGCGCGGCGAGGTGGTCGGCGATCGCGTAGTAATCCAGCGGATAGGGTGCCAGCTTGGTCTCGTTGGAGCAGGACTGCACCGTGCCGCGAGCGGTCCCGCCGAGCTGGGTGATCCGTTCGGCCATCGTATCGGTGAATTCGTCCATGCGGTCACGGAACCCGTCGAGCATCTCGTGAATGCCGATGAACTGCGGCCCCTTCAGGTTCCAATGCGCCTGCTTGATGTCGAGCGCGAGCGTGATGCCGTCGGAGAGCCGGGCCTGCAGCGTGTCGATCGAAACCTTCTTGGCATTGTCGGACGTGTCGTTGCGGGTCCTGTGATTATGGATCCCTTTGGCCGTGCCGGATTTGCTGGAAGACGTCATGGTGACTCCTGTCGAGATCGATGATTACGGAGCCGACGCGCCGAAAAGCAAAGTTGGCGTCGTCGGCTGCGCATCGGCAACCCGGACTTCGACACCGGGTTCCGCGTTTGCTCCGTTTGAGCGAGCGTCCGCCTCTTGCGATAATCCCGCGCGCGCATGATCTTTCGAAAGCGACCGGACCGGTCGCGTGCTCTTTATGGAGTTGGACCGATGGGCGGTTGGAACGCTGCCTCGCAGGGTTGGCATCGCGCACGTCGCGCACGTCGCGATCGTCGTGGCGAGATGCTCGAGGGTGGACGCTGGACAGTGCCGGATGTTGCGGCCCTCCTGCTCGCCTTCGCCGTAAGATGGGAGCTTGGCCTCGCCATCCTCGGCCTCAAGCTGTGGCACCAGGCCAGCGGCAGCCGTGGGTCGACGTTGGCCTTTGCCCGCGAGAAGTGGGACGGGCTCGTCGGCTTGGCTCGCGGCTTCGGATCGGGCGCGTCGCTGCCCTTTTCGTTGCACGTCGGGCCGCGCTCCTCGGGCAACGCTGCCTTCGATCGCTGGCGCACCACCGAACTTGCGCGTCTGGACGCCGAGCGCGGCAAGCTCGCTTCGGCGGAACGCGAATTCGTCCGCTACCGCGACGAACTGCTGCACGCCAAGGACCGCGAGGACTTCGAGCGCTTCATGAACGCCCGAGAGGTCGGTCGCCCGCTCTAGTAGAACCCGATCGGAAAGTACTTGAGGTAAAGGTCGGTGTACGTGCCGTCCCGCGCCAGCTTGTCGAGTTCGTAGTCGAGCGCCTCGCGGAGGTTGTCGCGGCCCTTGCCGACGGCAATCGAGACGCCATTGCCGAAGTAGCGGCTTTCGGTGAACGGGCCGCCGCGGAACGCGCAGCAGCCTTTGGCATCCGTGCCGTTGAGCCAGAGCGATAGGCCGATGCCGTCGGCGAGAACTGCTTCCACTTCGCCGTTGGCCAGTGCCGCACGAAGATCCGGCTGATTGCGGTATGGGCGTAGCCCGGTTCTGGGGAAGAAGGTCTTGAGGTAGGCCTCGTGCGCCGTGCCGGCCTCGACGCCGATCGTGTGACCAGCGAGTGCCTCGGGCGTCATCGCGGCCGTAGTCCCGCTCGCGACCAGCTTAGACTTGAGTTGGGCCGCGAAGCGTGCCGGGGTCGTGTAATACGGCGCAGTGAAATCGAGGTCGGCGCGCGTCGCCGGCGTGTTCGCCACGGCGGCAACCAGCGCATCGTCCTTTCCCGCCTTGATCTCTCCGACGAGTTGGTCGAAACGCCGCGCCTGGATCGTGCAGGCGATCTTGAGGTCGGCGCAGATGGCGCGTGCGAGATCGATGTCGAAACCCGTCAACGTGCCGTCGGCTGCGGTGAAGTGGAATGGCGGGAAGTCGTCCGTGGTCAGGAAGCGGATCGCGCGCACCGCCGCGAGGTCGGGCTTGGGCAGGCGATGGTCGGGGTCGAAGAGGTCGGGGATCTCGGGGCGCGGTGGGGCCTGTGCTGACGCCGGGGAGGCGGCAAGGAGTGTGGCGATCGCAAGGGCGCATTTCCATCCACCCCTCGTCATTTTGGGGGCTCCCGCCAGCGAGAACCCAACACCGAAACGCCCCGCCTTATGAGGATGAAGCGAAGCACACCGGTTCTGCGGTCGCCTTAGGCGCCTCGAAATGACACTCTGTGAAGAGCGAGCGCGGGCCATCAATGCCCCGGGAACTCGAGCAGCGTGCGCACCGGCGTGCCGAGCGCCTCGATCTTGGCCGAGCCGCCGAGGTCGGGCAGATCGATCACGAAGCAGGCAGCCACCACATCGACGCCGATCTGCTTCAGAAGCTTCACCGCCGCTTCGGCGGTGCCCCCGGTGGCGATGAGATCGTCGACCAGGATGACCCTCTCGCCGGGCTGGATCGCGTCGGAGTGGATCTCCATCTCGTCGACGCCGTATTCGAGCGAGTAGGCGATCGTCACCTTTTCGTAGGGCAGCTTGCCCTTCTTGCGGATCGGCACGAAGCCGGCGGAAAGCTGGTGAGCGATGGCACCACCGAGGATGAAGCCGCGCGCCTCGATGCCGGCGACCTTGTCGATCTTCTTGCCGGCCCAGGGCCGCACCATCTCGTCGACGGCGTTGCGGAACGCTTCCGCATCGCCGAGCATCGTGGTGATGTCGCGAAACAGGATGCCCGGCTTGGGGTAATCCGGGATCGTCCGGATGGAAGCGACGAGGTCGTAGGGGTTCTTCATCGTATGCCGGCCGTGACGCGCTGGAGGATCGGGACGAGCCTGCCGAGAAGTTCGGAGTCGCGCGCCTCGGGCGCGGTGATGAGAGCCGTGTCGAGGGCGCGATCCGAGCCGATCGGGCAAGGCTCGTGCTCGGCAGGGAAATCGTGCAGCAGGCGCGCGACGAGCCGCGCCGCGTTGTCGGCATTGGCCTTGAGCACGGCGATGATGGAGGCGACGTCGACCGCGGCATGGTCCTCGTGCCAACAATCGTAGTCCGTCACCATGGCCACGAGGGCGTAGGACAACTCGGCCTCCCGGGCGAGCTTGGCCTCGGGCATCGCCGTCATGCCGATGACGTCATAGCCGGCCGCCTTGTAGGCGAGCGATTCCGCGAGCGAGGAGAATTGGGGGCCTTGCATGCACACGTAGGTGCCGCCGTAGACGGCCTCGATCACCTCGGCCTTGGCCGCCGCCATCACGCGGGCGACGAGCCGCGGAGACACCGGATGTGCCATCGAGACGTGGGCGACGCAGCCGTTGCCGAAGAAGGACGAGACGCGCCCGACGGTGCGGTCGACGAACTGGTCGGCGACGACAAAGGTGCCGGGCGCGAGCCCTTCCTTGAACGACCCGCAGGCCGAGACCGAGACGAGATCGGTGACGCCGACCTGCTTCATGGCCCAGATGTTGGCGCGGTAGTTGATGCCCTCGGGCGCCAAGCGGTGGCCGCGGCCGTGCCGGGGCAGGAACACCGCTTCCGTGCCGCCGATGCGCCCGACATGCAGCGCGTCCGACGGCTCGCCGAACGGCGTCGCCACCCGTTCCTCGCGCAGGTCTTCGAGGCCGGGCAGGTGGTAGACGCCCGAGCCCCCGATGATCCCGACGATGGCTTTGGTCATGACGATCCGGCGCTGCGTGACGACGCGGCGTTCCTGCCGCATTTCGCGGGCGAAGGCAAAGCCCGCTATCCGGCCGCCGCGGCGTCCTGCGGCGCATAGGTCGCCCACACCGCCGTCCCACCGAGTTCGGCCACGAAGCCGGCATGCGCGGCGGCCTCCTCCTCCGTGAGCAGGGAGGCCAGCGGCACGGGGCGGGCGCGGCGCACGGCGGAGGAGACGCCGCCCCAGCCGCGCGTCGCCGGGCTGGCGAAGACCAGCGCGGTCTGGCGGCCGCCGGTCAGCTCGGCGTAGACCTCGGCTAGGATCTCGGAGTCGAGCAGGGCGCCGTGCTTGGTGCGGCGCGTGTTGTCGATGCCGTAGCGGCTGCACAACGCGTCGAGGCTGACGGGCGCGCCGGGGTGGCGGCGGCGAGCCAGTGCCAGCGTGTCGACCATCAACTCGAGGTCCAGCGCGGGGCGGCCGAGCGCCACCAGCTCACGCACTGTCAGCCCCGGCGCGGCTGGCGGGTTCTGCGGG
>CAZZWW010000282.1:0-4304 GCA_964657815.1 Vulcanimicrobiota bacterium
CGGATGGGCGGCTCGGTCACGCCCGGGGAATCGGGCCTGACCGTCACCGGGACGCCCTTGAAGGCGGCGATCTCGAAGTCGGGCCGCAGCATGTAGTCGGCGACGGTCTTGGGGTCGCCGCTCTTCGCCCGCGTCGCCGCCTCGCCGATGGCGCGCACCGCGACCCAGGCCTGGTAGTCGAGCGGGCGCATGGTGCGCTTGTTGGTGCGCACGAAACGGCTTTGCAGCTGCGCCGAGCCCCAGGCGTCGAGCACGTGCGACCAGGTTGCCGGCACCAGCCCCTGGGTGCCGGTTACCAGCTTGGGCTCGGAGGTGTGATATTGGATGTAGTCGCCGAAGTTGCCGGCCTCGTCGGCCACCACGATCACGTCGGCGCTGGTGCCGCGGGTGAACACGAGGGCGTCGGACTGGGTCGGGCCGTCGGCGCGCTCCCGGGCGAGATTGCCGAACTCCCACGGCTTGTCGCCGACGAGCTTCATGCCGAACTTCTTCACCGAGCGGCGCACGGCGTCTGCGTAGAGCGCGTCGTCGGGGTCCTTGCCCGTGATCAGGAACACCCTGCGCCACTGCTTCAGGAAGAGGAACTGCATCAGCGCGTCGGTCAGCATCGAGCGCGAGGGCACGATGTGGGTGACGTCGGCGCGGCAGTCGGCCTGGCGCAGCGCGTCCTCCTCGGCCTGGATGTTGAAGACCTGCGCCGGCGTGCCCTTGAGCGCGTCGGCGACGGCGAGCAGGTCCTTGGCCGGAAGGTCGGCGATGATCAGGTTCTCGCCCTTGGCGGTGAGCACCTTGGCGGCCTCGACGGCGGATTGGCCGCGCGCGAGGAGGTGCTCGTCGAGCTGAAAATCCTGCCCGGTGAGGCGGCCGGTGGTCTTCATGTCGCGCATGGCGATCTTGGCGCCCGCGATGCCGGCATCGGCCGGCAGGCTCTCGTCGTCGTAGATCGCCGGCTCCGGCCGGCGGAGACCGAGATAGGCGATGACGACCCGCTGCGTCGGAGTCTGCGTGCTTGGAACAGCCGGCGTCTCCGAAGCCGGCTTGGCCGCATCGGACGCCTGGGCGAGAACGTCGTGGGTCAGGACCGGCAGCGCCAGACCCGTCATAACGACGAGGCGCATCCATCGCGCGACCGGCGTCAGAACCATGCCTCGGGTTTCCTCTTAGCCGCCGCTTCCGACGCGCCTCATGCCGAACTCGAGGATCTGCCCTCGGAAGGCACGTTTCCAAAACGCTAGCAGTCTGCCCGGCCGCCTTCAAGCATCGTGCCCTAAGGGGCTTCTAAGAGTATTCGGAAGCGCCGGTATCAGAAGCGCGGAGAGCTGCGTCAGGGCACCCGACCGGGCGGATCGGATGGGTCCGCGTGCAAGTGCGCCTCTTCTAAGACGACCGTCTGGACGAAAATGTCGGTCTGCGGCTGCGATGATGCGCCAGCTTCCCCCTGCTCGCCCATGACGACCGCCGACATGGTCGATTCGCGCTGAAGGTTTCGCCGATGCTCGCCGCGCAGCCCAGGCCATCCGCAGGCGAGAATATCCCCGGTTCTCTCGCGGGCGAAAAGGCCCTACAAAGGGTGCGGCTCGCAGAAGCGCCCCGGCGCTCAAGAAGGATCATGACGCAGCACGTCGCACGGCAGGACGAGACGGACGCCCCCGCGGCGCAGGGGCGCCGCAAGGTGTTCGTGAAGTCCTACGGCTGCCAGATGAACGTCTACGACGCGCAGCGCATGACCGACCTGCTGGCGCCCGAGGGCTACGACGAGACGGCTCGGATCGAGGATGCCGACCTCGTCGTGCTCAACACCTGCCACATCCGCGAGCGCGCCACGGAGAAGATCTTCTCCGAACTGGGCAAGGTGCGGATGCTCAAGGCCGAGCGTCGCGCGAGCGGCCTCGACACGCAGGTGGTGGTCGCCGGCTGCGTCGCCCAGGCCGAGGGCGGCGAGATCCTGCGCCGCGAGAAGGCCGTCGACGTGGTCGTCGGCCCGCAATCCTACCACAACCTGCCGCGCCTGCTCGCCGAGGCCGGGTCGTCGCGCGTGGTCGACACGGACTTCGCGCTCGACGACAAGTTCGCGCGGCTGCCGCGCCCGACGCGACGCCAGGTCGCGGCGCGCGGCCCGGCCGCCTTCCTCACGATCCAGGAGGGCTGCGACAAGTTCTGCACCTTCTGCGTGGTGCCCTACACCCGCGGCGCCGAACTCTCCCGCCCCGTGGAGGCGATCCTCGACGAGGCCCGCGCGCTCGTCGCCCACGGCGTGCGCGAGATCACGCTGCTCGGGCAGAACGTCAACGGCTACCACGGAGACGACGTGGGCGGCCGTGCGACGGGCCTCGCCGCGCTGTGCCGGCGGTTGGCCACGATCCCCGACCTCGCGCGCATCCGCTACACGACGAGCCACCCCAACGACCTCGACGACGACCTGATCGCCGCCCACCGCGACCTGCCCACCCTGATGCCGTTCCTCCACCTGCCGGTGCAGTCGGGGTCGGACCGCATCCTCAAGGCCATGAACCGCAAGCACACCGCGGCCGCCTACCTCGACCTCGTCGCCAGGCTCCGCGAAGCGCGGCCCGACCTCGCGCTCTCCTCCGACTTCATCGTCGGCTTCCCCGGCGAGACCGACGCCGATTTCGCGGCCACGCTCGACCTCATCGGAACGGTCGGCTTCGCCTCGACCTTCTCCTTCAAGTACTCGCCGCGGCCCGGCACGCCCGGTGCCGACATGGCCCATCAGGTGCCGCCCGCCGTCATGAGCGAGCGCCTCGCCGCGGTGCAGGCCCTGGTCGAGGCGCAGCGCCAGGCCTTCAACGCGGCCACCGTCGGCCGCACGCTCGACGTGCTGGTCGAGCGCCCCGGCCGTCATCCCGGCCAGGTCACCGGCAAGACGCCGTACCTGCAGCAGGTGCAGCTCGACGGCGGCGCCGCGCTGATCGGCACCGTGCAGCGCGTCGCGATCGTCGCCACCGCCCCCAATTCCCTGTTCGGATCGCTCGACGATCCTCCCCTCGCGCGAGGTCTCGTGGCTTGAGAGCGCCCAACCGCACCGTCCTGCCGCAGCAGGCGACCTTCTCGGCCTCCGTGCCCGGCGAGATCACGCTGAGCTTCCCCGACAACAAGCACGCCTCGGCGCTGTTCGGCCAGTACGACCAGAACCTCGCCAAGATCGAGCGCGGCCTGGGCGTGGTGGCCAACGCCATCGGCAACCAGGTCACGATCAAGGGGCCGCCCGACGCCTGCGAGCGCGCCCGCCACGTGCTGCAGCTGCTCTACGACCGCATCAAGCTCGGCCAGGCCGTGAGCATGGGCGACATCGACGGCGCCATTCAGGAGGGCATGCTGCAGGGCGTGCTGTTCCCGGCCGGCGCCGCCGACGAGACCGCCGGCAAGGTCTCGTTCGACCAGATCGCCACGCGACGCCGCGGCCCGGTGCGCGCCCGCAACGCGGCGCAGAACACCTATCTGCGCGCCCTCAAGAAGCACGAGCTGGTCTTCGCCGAAGGTCCCGCCGGCACCGGCAAGACCTGGCTGGCGGTGGGCTACGCCGTCTCGCTGCTGGAGAGCGGCGTCGTCGAGCGGCTCATCCTGTCGCGCCCGGCGGTGGAGGCCGGCGAGCGGCTCGGCTTCCTGCCCGGCGACATGCGCGACAAGGTCGACCCCTACCTGCGCCCGATCTTCGACGCGCTGAACGACTTCATGGACCCGCGTTTGGTCGAGCGCGGCATGCAGACCGGCATGATCGAGGTGGCCCCGCTCGCCTTCATGCGCGGGCGCACGCTGGCCAACGCCTGCGTGCTGCTCGACGAGGCGCAGAACGCGGCGTCGATGCAGATGAAGATGTTCCTGACGCGGCTCGGCGAGAACTCGCGCATGATCGTCACCGGCGATCCGACGCAGATCGACCTGCCGCCCGGCCAGAAGTCCGGGCTCAGCGAGGCGATCCACCTGCTGTCGGGCCTCGAGGGCATCGGCCACGTCATCTTCAAGGAGGGCGACGTCGTCCGCCACGACCTCGTGCGCCGCATCGTCGGCGCCTACGAGGGCGCGACGCGAGGGCAGGCGCCGGCCCGGATCACGAGCCAGATGTCTGCCGGAGGTGAGAACAAGGCCTGATGGGTTTAGCCATCGACATCGCGGTCGAGCACGAGGCCTGGCACGGAGTGGTCGACCTCGACGCGCTGGCCGGCCGCGCTGCCGCGGCCGTGCTCGCCGCGAGCGGGACCAAGGTGGCCGACGGCGCCGAGTGGAGCATCGTGCTCGCCGACGACGCCTTCGTGCGCGACCTCAACGCCCGCTGGCGCGGCAAG
>CAZZWW010000283.1:0-4290 GCA_964657815.1 Vulcanimicrobiota bacterium
GGCCGCCGGACTGGTCGGCGCCGCCAGCGCCGCCGAGGAGCAGCCGGCCCTGCTGTTCGGCGGTGTGAAGGACGGCAAGGTCGACTTGCCGCCGTTGCATGATCCTAGCGAAGGCGGCGGCGCCGTGCCCAACCGCGAGCCGCCGGCGAAGCGCCTCGGCGTCGCGGTGGTCGGGATCGGCCACTTGGCGCTGGAGCAGATCATCCCCGCCTTCGGCAGCGCGAAGAACGTCCGCCTGGCCGCGCTGGTCGGCGGACATCGCGACGTCGCGATGGCGGTCGCGGCGCAGAACGGTCTGCCGGACCGGAGCGTCTACGACTACGCGGGCTTCGACAAGCTCAAGGACGACCCGAGCGTCGACATCGTCTACATCGTGCTGCCGAATTCGATGCACCTCGAGTTCACCGAGCGCGCCGCGGCGGCGGGCAAGCACGTCCTCTGCGAGAAGCCGATGGCGGCGACGGTCGACCAGGCCGAGCGCATGATCAAGGCGTGTCGCGACGCCAGGCGCAAGCTGATGATCGCCTACCGGCTGCAGTACGATGCGACCCACCGCGAGCTGATCAGGATGGCCCGCGAGAAGACCTACGGCGGGCTCTGCTTCATCGAGGCGGTCAACGGGCAGAACGATGCCGCCAACGGGCAATGGCGGCAGATCAAGGCGTTGGCCGGCGGCGGCTCCCTGCCCGACGTCGGCATCTACTGCCTCAATGCCTTCCGCTACATCACCGGCGAGGAGCCAGTCGAGGTCACGGGCAAGCTGACCCGGCCCAAAGACGATCCGCGCTTCCGAGAGATCGAGGACATCGCGACCTTCACGCTGGAGTTTCCCTCCGGGGTGCTGGCCACGGGCACGTCGGGCTACAGTTTCCACGAGGACCGCCGGCTGCGCTGCGCCGCGACAGACGGCTGGTTCGGTCTCGACCCGGCGTTCTCCTACAATGGCCTCGTCATGGCCGTCGGACACAAGGCCGGCATGGCGAGCGCGCGCGAGCAGCGCGTCTGGACGCCCAGGAACCAGTTCGCCGTCGAGATGGATGCCTTCGCCGACACGATCCATCACGACCGGGAGCCGCTGACGCCTGGCGAAGAGGGGCTGCAGGACATGAAGGTGCTGGCGGCGATCTACCAGGCCGCAGCCGGTGGCTCGACAGTCAAGATGCCGGTGGTGCAGGGCCTCGATACCACGCGCGGCCCCTACGTGCCGGCGGCCGGCTAGCTGCTCGTGACAAGCTCGGCGTTTTGCGAGAGGACTGGGTTCGGGCGTTTTCAGGAGCACGGCGTGGGTAAGCGGATCGCGAGTGTCGTCGGCGCGGTAGGTTTCGCGCTCTGGGGCGGCGCCATGGCGCAGGAGCCGCCGCGCGGTGCGCAGTTCCCGCAGGGCGAGTGCAGCGGCGTTCTCTGCAGCACGATCGGCGGCTCTCAGGCGCCGCAGAACCAGCCCCGCAAGTCGCTGTTTCCCGAGGGCGAGTGCGGCGGCGTGCTGTGCAGCGCCATCGGGGGCTCGCAGGCGCCCAGGCACGCCGAGGCGCCGCCGGCCTGCGGCGGCGGCCTCCTGTGCGACATGGCCCCCTACGCGATGGGACAGCCCTTCGTGAGGCCGGAGGAGCCGGTGCGGCACGTCGAGGTCGCACCGCCGACCGCAGTCGCGCCGTCGACGGCTTCTGCCCGAAGGCACCGCAAACCCGCGGCGGCTAAACGCACCGCAGCGACGAACTGATCAGTTGCCCGTGGCCGGAAGGGTCTGTGTGGGTGTGTTGGCCAAGTTGCTGATGTTCGCGTTGTTCGCCAGCGTCGACAGGTTCGAGGAGTTTGCGGCGCCTCTGATCGTCTGACCCAAGCTGAAGCCGTTGAGCACCGGCGACAGCACCGTGTTGACCACCGCAATGGCCTTGGTGACCTCGACGTACGGCGAATTGGAGACGAACACGATGTCCTTGTCGTGGACCGAGAACTTGCGCGCGAGGAACAGCGAGCGCGCGTCGCGCATGTTCAGGATGTAGACGGTCGGCACCAGGTTCAACGCCGCCTGCTGCGGCGTCAGGCCGGGATAGTCGCGTACCACCGAGACCGGCTCGTAGCGGAACACGAACACGCCTTCCGGATCGGCGCGGCCATCGGTCAGGCCGGACGACTTGCCGATCGCCTCCTCGAGCGAGATGCCGACGGCGCTGAACGGCACGACCGCGTTGGTGCCGGTCGCGCCGACGGCGGTGAAGGTGAGCGGATAGCGCACCACCGTCAGCACGTCGTCGGGCCGGGCGAAGATGTTCTCCTTGGGCGTGTTCAGCACCGTCTGGAACGGCACGCGCACCGTGCGTCCGTTGCGTGTCAGCTCGAGGAAGGTTTCGTAGGCCGGCGTCGTGATGCCACCGCCCGTCGCGATGACGTCGAGCAGGCGGTCGCCGGCGGCGGTGAGGGGGATGCGGCCGCCCTTCACCGATTCGCCCTGCAGCGTGACGGCGCTGCCGATGTTTTCGCTGAGCGAGATGACGATCTGCGGCTCGATGGCCTTGCCGGTGAGCCTCGTGACGATGTCGCGCTCGATCTCGTGGACGGTGCGGCCGGCCACGGCCACCCGTCCGGCGTAGGGCACGGTGATCGAACCGTCGCGCTGCACGAGCTGCGGCGGCAGTACGGCCGAATGCGAGCCGCCGCCGGCCTTGGGATCGCCGCCCGAGGCGCCGGAGAAGAGGCCGCCGGCGGCCGCCTCGAAGATCGTGACGCGCAGCGTGTCGCCGATGCCGACGCGCTGCTCCATCGCGCCGCGATAGTCGCCGAACTTTCCGTAGAGGCTGGGGCCCGGGAAGCGTTCGAGCTTCTGGATCACAAAATCCGACATGCGGATGAGGAGGTAAGGCGGCACTTCCCTCGCGCCGCTCGTGACGATCGCGTCCCTGCTTGGGCCGGAGGTCGGCACGATGGAGCAGCCCGACAGCGCGATGCCGCCGGCAAGTGCGCAGGCCAGCAACATGAAAGGGGCCGATCGCCGGCGAGAGAGCATCGTCATCCTTTTCGCGCGTCCACCCGAGCACGCTTCTGGCAGGGCGACCTTACGCGATTATGTGCGTCGGCAGAATTGCGGGCGGCCGCAATGACGCCGGCTGTGTCTCCGTTGCATCAGTCGCGCGAGGGTCGCTTGTCGAAATGAAGTAAAGCTCCGCGTCGCGCGAAGTATCAGGTCGCGCACCCGTCCCAATCCTCGCAACTCGCGACGTCGCGCGGGCATGATTCGCCGGTTCGGCCTGCCCGAGATCGCCTGCGGCGGTGTCGTCCTCGCCGTGTCCGACTCGGGTCGAGTGGCTATGGGGTGAGGGCGCTCGGGCGACGCGCTCGATGCGATCTCCGCGTTCGGGCGGCGGCGCCGACCACGCGGCGCGACAGGCCGCGGCGAAGGCGCTAAAGGGTCCGCGCCAACCAGCCCGGACCCGATGCCCGACCTCCTGCTCGAACTCTTCTGCGAAGAAATCCCCGCGCGCATGCAGGCTCAGGCTTGCGAGGACCTGCGCCGCCTGGTCACGGACGCGCTGCTCGAGCGCGGCCTGACCTTCGCCGGCGCCGCCGCCTTCGCCACACCTCGCCGCCTCGCCTTGCATGTCGCTGACCTGCCGCCGGCGCAGCCCGATCGGCGCGAGGAGCGCAAGGGGCCGAAGGTCGGCGCGCCGGAGGCGGCGGTCGCCGGCTTCCTGAAGAGCGCCTGTCTCGCCTCCCTCGATCAGGCCGTCGTGCAGAGCGATCCCAAGAAGGGCGACTTCTACGTCGCGATCATCGAGCGGCAGGGCCAGGCGACCCTCGACGTGCTGGCCGCCCTGCTTCCGGCGGTGGTCGAGGGCTTCCCCTGGCCGAAGTCGATGCGTTGGGGGCAGGCCTCTGCCTCGCCGTCGAGCCTGCGCTGGGTGCGCCCGCTGCATTCGATCCTCGCCACCTTCGGACCCGAGACCGAGGAGCCGGAGATCGTGCCCTTCGCCGTTGGCGGCATCGAGGCGGGCAACACCACCCGCGGCCATCGCTTCATGGCACCCGAGGCGATCACCGTGCGCCGTTTCGACGATTACGTGCCGGCCCTACAGGCCGCCAAGGTCGTGCTGGACGCGGCGCGCCGGCGCGACATCATCCTCCACGACGCCCGCACCCTGGCGCAGGCGCAGGGCTACGACCTCGTCGAGGACGAGGCGCTGCTCGCCGAGGTCGCCGGCCTCGTCGAATGGCCGGTGGTGCTGATGGGCGAGTTCGAATCCGCCTTCCTCGACATCCCCCCCGAGGTCATCCGCGCGACGATCCGCGCCAACC
>CAZZWW010000284.1:0-4288 GCA_964657815.1 Vulcanimicrobiota bacterium
TGTCGGGATGGATGAGCCCGACCGCCACCAGCCCGTAGATCGGTTCGGGCGTGTCGATCGAATGGCCGCCGACGATCGGGATGCCGGCCTCGGCGCAGATCGAGGCGCCGCCGGCGAGGATGTCCTGCGCCAGCTCGATCGGCATGGTGGCGACCGGCATGCCGACGAGCGCGAGGGCGAACAGCGGCCGCCCGCCCATGGCGTAGACGTCGGAGAGCGCGTTGGTGGCGGCGATGCGGCCGAAGTCGCGGGGGTCGTCGACGATCGGCGTGAAGAAGTCCGTCGTCGCGATGATCGCTTGGCTGTCGTTGAGACGGTACACCGCGGCGTCGTCCGACGTCTCCGTGCCGACGATGAGAGCGGGGCAGGGCAGCGGCAGCGGCATCTTCTTCAGGATGTCCTGCAGCACGGCCGGCGCCAGCTTGCAGCCGCAGCCGCCGCCGTGCGCCATCTCCGTCAGCCGGAGTCGCGGTTCGGCTTGGCTGGTCATCCGGCGTCCTCCACGGCGATCGCGCGGGCCTCGCTTAACACGAACGGCTTCGATCACGCACAACCGCCCTTTGCGGGACGCCGTCACGGCTTGACGGGAGGACACCAAGCCCGCAATTGGATCGCGCGCTTTACTGATCGTGGAGGATCTGGCGTGATGTTCAAAGCTGTTGCCGCATTTGCGTTCGTGCTCGCCGCCGCGGCGGGAGCCCCGGCCCGGGCCGCCGACACGCCCACCTTCGTCTTCACCGCCATTCCCGACCAGGACGCCACGCGCCTCACCGAGCGGTTCGGGCGCGTCGCCACCTATCTGCAGGAAAAGCTCGGCGTGCCGGTCAAGTACGTGCCGGTGAAGTCCTATCCCGCCGCCGTCACCGCCTTCGTCAACGACGAGGTGCAGCTCGCCTGGTTCGGCGGCTTCACCGGCGTGCAGGCGCGCGAGAAGGTGCCGGGCAGCCAGGCCATCGCGCAGGGCGTCGAGGACAAGGCCTTCAAGAGCTACTTCATCGCCAACGAGGCGACGGGGCTGAAGAAGACGGCCGAGCTCGACAAGGGCGTCGCGGCCAAGACCTTCTCGTTCGGCTCGCGCTCGTCGACCTCCGGCCGCGTGATGCCGGAGTTCTTCATCCGCGAGCGCTTCGGCAAGGGGCCCGACGAGGTCTTCGCCAAGGTCGGCTTCTCCGGCGACCACACCAAGACGATCCAGCTGGTGCAGTCCGGCGCCTACGAGGTCGGCGCCATCGATTATTCCGTGTGGGAGCTCGAGAAGAAGGCCGGTCACGTCGACGAGAGCAAGGTCCACGTGATCTGGGAGAGCCCGCCGTTCCCCGACTACCAGTGGACGGTGCGCGGCGATCTCGACGCGAAATTCGGCGCCGGCTTCACGCAGAAGCTCAAGACCGAGTTGGTCGCGATCACCGATCCGAAGATCCTCGAGCCGTTCGGCCGCTCCAAGTTCGTCGCCGCCGACAACGCCGAGTACAAGCCGATCGAGGACGTCGCCAGGCAGGACGGGCTGCTCAACTGAGCGGTCGGGCGCGATCTATTCCCCTCCCCCTTGCATGGAGGGACTAGGGGTGGGGGTCGAGCCGTGCGCTCCGGCTGGTGGTTTGGTCGGCGCCAGTCCGTCGTCCGATGCGCGCGTCCTGACCCCCGCCCCCGACCCCTCCCCGCAAGGGGGAGGGGCATGCCGTCCCACCCTCGTCACCCTCTCCGCCGAGACGCTTGGCTACAAGGGGCGCGCCGTCCTCTCCGGCGTCACCCTCGCCGTCCGCGAGGGCGAGCGCGTCGCCTTGCTCGGCCGTTCCGGCTCGGGCAAGTCGACGCTGCTCGGCGCGCTCTACGACCGGCTCGCCGACCGCGCCGCGCTGATCCCGCAGGCGGCGGCGCTGGTGCCGCAGCTGTCCTGCTTCCACAACGTCTACATGGGGCGGCTCGATCGGCACTCCGCCCTGCGCAACCTGCGCGAGCTGGCCTGGCCGGCGACGGCGACGCTCGCCGAGGTGGAGGCTGTGCTGGAGCGCGTCGACCTCACACCGGCGCTGCGGCAGAAGGCCGGTTCGCTGTCGGGCGGTCAGGCCCAGCGCACCTCCGTGGCCCGCGCGCTCTACAACGGCCGCCCGGTCGTTCTCGGCGACGAGCCGGTGTCGGCGCTGGACCGCCGCCACGGCGCCGCGGTGCTGGAAGCGATCCACGCCGCGCACCCGACGTCCATCCTCGCCCTGCACGACGTCGCGCTGGCGCTCGAGAGCGCCGACCGCATCGTGGTGCTGAAGAACGGCGGCATCGCCCTCGACGCTCCTGCGGACGCTCTCACCGAGCGCGAGGTCGTCGCGCTCTACCAGGTCTAGCTCAAAGGCTCCGGCCCGGCGCGTCCTCCCGCGGCGAGGAACCGCCGCTCCAGCGCGCGATGGTGGCGTAGAGCTCGTCGCGCTTGAAGGGCTTGCCGACGTGGTCGTTCATGCCGGCGGCGCGGAACTGCGCGACCTGCTGGGGCAGGACATTCGCCGTCATGGCGATGATCGGCAGCTTGGCCGCGGGATGCGGCAGCGCGCGGATGTGACCGGTGGCGGCGATGCCGTCCATGCCCGGCATCTGCACGTCCATCAGCACGAGGTCGTAGGCGGCGGATTGCACGGCGCGCACGGCGGCGGCTCCGTCTGCGACGATGTCCACGGCGTGATGGGCGCGTTCCAGGACGGCGCGGATGATCTCCTGGTTCACCTCGACGTCCTCGGCGACGAGGATGCGCAGCCCGGCCGTTCCGGAAGCGACGGGAGCGATGGAAGTGGAGGACTGCGTCTCGACGGGCGGGGCCACCGGAAGGCTGATCAGGACGCGGAAGGTCGAGCCTCGCCCCTCCTCGCTCTCGAGGGTGATGCGTCCATCCATCAGCTCGACGAGGCTGCGGCTGATGGCGAGGCCGAGGCCGGTGCCGCCGTGCTCGCGGGCGATCGTCCCGTCGATCTGCGAGAAGCGCTCGAAGAGCCGGTGCGCCTTCTCCTTCGGGATACCGATCCCCGTGTCCGTGATCGAGAAGGACAGGGTCCAGCGGTCCGGCGCCGAGCTGCTCGGCTTCGCCTTCACGGTCAGCGCGACCGAGCCGATCGCCGTGAACTTGATCGCGTTGGAGAGCAGATTGAGGAGCACCTGCCGCAGGCGATCCTGATCGCCGACCAGGCGCGGCGGCAGGGCGGGGTCGATCGCCACGGTGAGCGTCAGGCCCTTGGTCTCGGCCGAGGAGCGGACGATGGAGATCGCGTTGTCGATCAGGGCGGCCGGCGCGAAGGGGTGGGTGTTCAACTCGAACCGCCCGGCTTCGATCTTGGAGAAGTCGAGCACGTCGTTGACGACGGTGAGCAGGGCCGCCCCCGACGTCTGCAGGCGCTCGAGTTGCTGTATCTGCCTCGGGGTCAAAGTGTCGGTGTCGCGCAGGAGGTCGGCATAGCCGAGCACGCCGTGCAGCGGCGTCCGGATCTCGTGGCTCATCGACGCCAGGAAATCCGATTTGGCCCGGTTGGCCGCTTCGGCCTGCGCGCGCGCCTCGTTGGCTTCGCGGTTGCGCTCCTCGACCTCGCGCTCGAGCCCGGTGTTGAGGTCGCGCAGGGCGGTCTCCGCGCGCCGAAGCGCCTGCTCGGCGTGGATCTGCTCGGTGATGTCGGTGTTCACGCCGTACCAGGCGGCGACGGCACCGTCGGGTCCGCGGGCGGGCACGGCGCGCGTCAGAAACGGGCGGAAGCGGCCCGACGCATCGCGCAGCGGGAACGTCATCTCGAACGGCTGCCCGGACGCGATCGCGGCGCGCCAACGCTCGAGAACCATCGGCAGGGCGGCGGCATCGTGCACCGATTGCCAGCCCCAGCCTTCCATGTCCTCCGGCGTGGACCCGGTGTATTCGTACCAGCGCCGATTGTACCAGTGGATGTGACCGTCCGCGGCCGCGACCCAGCACAGGATCGGCATATGCTCGGCGAGCGCACGGAAGTCGACGGCTTCCATCTGCCCGAGGGCCTCCAGACGAATCGCGGTGCCGCAAGCTAAGCCATTGGCGACGATGCGGCTAGGCGCCTGCAGCCTTTGTGGCATCGGCGGCACCAGCGGGACTTTCTTCACGCTAGGCCGCAAAAACCGCTTGTGCCCGCGGAGAATGCGCCTACATTCGCCCCTGCCCAAATCGCACGTGCCTGTGGTCGTGTGTCGGTGGATGGTGTTCCGGACAAGAGGCCGGTGAACCATCCTTAATTGCCGGCAGCCGGAGCGAACCGGTGAACCCCGCCAAACGGGGGACGCGACTTAAAGC
>CAZZWW010000285.1:0-4280 GCA_964657815.1 Vulcanimicrobiota bacterium
GGTGGCGACGCCGCTCGAGCAGCAGATCAACGGCGTCGAGAACATGCTCTACTTCACGAGCCAGTCGACCGGCGACGGCAACCTGCTGCTGACCGTGACCTTCCGGCTCGGCACCGATCTCGACACGGCGCAGGTGCTGACCCAGAACCGCGTCGCCATCGCGACGCCGCGCCTCCCCGACGTCGTGCAGCGCCTCGGCATCACCGTGAAGAAGGCCTCGCCCGACCTCCTCATGGTGATCCACCTGCTGTCGCCCGACGGCTCGCGCGACCAGCTCTACATGTCGAACTACGCGACGCTGCACATCCGCGACGCGCTGAGCCGGCTCGAAGGCGTCGGCGACGTCCAGGTGTTCGGCAACCACGACTACGCCATGCGCATCTGGCTCGATCCGGACAAGGCGGCCGCGCGCGACCTCACCGCCGGCGAGATCGTCGCCGCGCTGCAGGCGCAGAACGTGCAGGTCTCGGCCGGCGTGCTCGGCCAGCCCCCCGTGGCGCACACAGGGGCCTTCCAGCTCAACGTCAAGACGCTGGGGCGGCTCACCGACCCCAAGCAATTCGCCGACGTCATCGTGAAGTCGGACGGCAACGGGCGCGTCACCCGCGTGCGCGACGTCGGCTACGTCGAGCTCGGCGGGCTCAACTACGGTGCCAACGGCTACCTCGACGGCCTCTCCGCCGTTCCGCTGCTGATCTACCAGCAGCCCGGCACCAACGCGCTCGCCATGGCCGAGCGCGTCAAGGCGTCGATGAAGGAGATGTCCAAGCAATTCCCGCAAGGGCTCAAGTACGACATCGTCTACGACACCACGATCTTCATCACCCAGTCCGTGAACGAGGTGCTGCACACCATCCTCGAGGCGATCGGTCTCGTCGTGGTGGTGGTGATCGTCTTCCTGCAGACGTGGCGCGCCTCGATCATCCCCATCGTCGCGATCCCGATCTCGCTCGTCGGCACGTTCACCGTGCTCGAAGCCTTCGGTTTGTCACTCAACAACCTTAGCCTGTTCGGCCTGGTGCTGGCGGTGGGCATCGTGGTCGACGACGCCATCGTGGTGGTCGAGAACGTCGAGCGCAACATCGCCGCCGGCCTGACCCCGCGCGAGGCGGCGCATCGCACCATGGACGAGGTCGGCGGCGCGCTGATCGCCATCGCGCTCACCCTGTGCGCCGTGTTCGTGCCCTCGGCCTTCATCTCCGGCATCTCGGGGCAGTTCTTCCGGCAGTTCGCCGTCACCATCGCTGCCTCGACCATCGTCTCGGCCTTCGTGTCGCTGACGCTCAGCCCGGCGCTCTGTGCGCTGCTGTTCAAGCCGCACGTCCCGCATCACGAGCGCCGCGTGCCGCTGATCGCGCGCCCGGTGGTGTTCGTCTTCGACGCCTTCAACGCCGCCTTCGGCTGGCTGTCGAACAGCTACGGCCGTCTCGTCGGCCGCCTGGTGCGCCTCGCCGCCTTGGCGCTGATCGCCTATGCCGGCCTGATCGGGCTGACCGCGGTGCAGTTCGCGCGCGCGCCGACCGGCTTCATCCCCGACCAGGACCTCGGCTACCTCATCACCGTGGTGCAGCTGCCGCCCGGCGCCTCGCTGGAGCGCACCGACAAGGTGATCCGCGAGGCCAGCGAGATCCTCAAGACCGTGCCCGGCGTCGAGCACGAGGTCGCCTTCGCCGGCTTCGACGGCGCCACCTTCACCAACGCCTCCAACGCCGGCGCGATCTTCGCCGGCCTCGCGCCCTTCGAGGACCGCGTCGGCAAGGGACTGACCATGCCGGTGATCCTCGCCGACATCCGCAGGAAGCTCTCGGGCATCAAGGAGGCCTTCATCATCGCCATCCCGCCGCCGCCGGTGCCGGGGCTCGGCACGGCGGGCGGCTTCAAGATGATGCTGGAGGACCAGAAGAACCTCGGGCCGCGCGCGCTTTCGGCGGCGGCGCAGGCGATGGCCGCCGCAGCCAACCAAGTGCCGGGCATGGCGCAGGTGTTCACGCCGTTCTCGACGGGCACGCCGTCCATCTACGCCGACGTCGACCGGATGAAGGCCGAGAAGCTGGGCGTGCCGCCGGCGCGCGTCTTCGAGGCCATGCAGGTCTACCTCGGCTCGGCCTACGTCAACGACTTCAACTATCTCGGCCGCACCTACGAGGTGCTGGCGCAGGCCGACGGCCGCTTCCGCAACACGATCGAGGACATACGCCACCTCAAGACCCGCAACAATTCCGGCGAGATGGTGCCGATCGGCTCGGTGGCGACCATGCACCGCACCACCGATCCCTACCGCGTGCCACGCTACAATCTCTACCCCGCCGCCGAGGTCCAGGGCGGTACGGCGCCTGGCTTCGCTTCGAGCTACGGCCTCCAGGTCATGGCGAAGATCGCCGCCGAGCGCCTGCCTCAGGGCATGGGCTACGAATGGACCGACCTCGCCTACCAGCAGACGGTGGCCAAGAACACGACGCTGTTGATCTTCGGCGCTTCGGTCTTCTTCGTGTTCCTGGTGCTCTCGGCGCAATACGAGAGCTGGAGCCTGCCGCTCTCGGTGGTGCTGATCGTGCCGATGTGCCTGCTGGCGGCGGTGACGGGGCTGATCTACCGCTCCATGAACGTCGACATCCTGGCGCAGATCGGCTTCGTCGTGCTGGTCGGTCTCGCCGCCAAGAACGCCATCCTCATCGTCGAATTCGCCAAGCAGGCGGAAGAGCGCGGCGAGGCCCCGGCCGAGGCGGCCACCCAGGCGGCGCGCACGCGCCTGCGGCCGATCCTGATGACCTCGTTTGCCTTCATCCTCGGCGTGATCCCGCTGCTCCTCGCCACCGGAGCCGGCGCCGAGATGCGGCAGACGCTCGGCACCACCGTGTTCTTCGGCATGCTTGGGGTGACCGGCTTCGGCCTGATCTTCACGCCGGTGTTCTACGTCACCGTGCAGCGTCTGTTCGGGCGGCGGCGGCGCGAGGGCGCGAGATCGCCAGCGGGAGAGCCTCGCACGGCTTGATCTGCGGACGCTTCCTTCTCCGCGACGCGAGGATCACCATCCGACTCTACAGCGCGGCCCGCACGCGTGACGCCAACTCGCGGTACGAACGCGGGTGGATGCCGTCGCCGCCCGGCGTGAAGCCCACCGTCGGGACACCGTGTTCGGCCGCCCAGCCGGCCACGACGCCGCGCGCGTTGTTGGCCGGGAGAATGAGCAGAAGGCGGCCGTGCGCATGCGCCAGGATGCGATCGAGCGCGGGTGGGATGCGATCGAGCTGGGCCCAGTCGTTCGACCCAGCGGAGGCGATCACGAGACTGCCGCCACGAACCCGCGCCGCCACCGCATCCGACGTGATGCCGCTCTTGGCGGAATGCCGGCATTCGGGCATCAGCGACGCGAGCCCCACGGCGATGCTGTCGCCGTCGATCTCGCAGGCGAGAGCCGGCACGCTCATCACGCAAAGGGCGACGGCGATCAGGAGGCGCATGGGGGACACGTTCCGAGGTGCTTCATCCTTGAAACTGCCAGCTTGCTGTTGGCTGTCAAGGCGTCTCGGATGCTCGCACCGATTGCGCAGGCCAGCGACCCTTGCCGAGCAGCGAGGCCAACGGCACCGCTGCTCGCCACCCTGTTGCGACCTCCGCCGCCCCGCCATATGACACCCCCAGGCCGGCTCCTTCCCGCCCGGCCGTCGCCGAGAACACCATGGACGCCGAGACCCGCCACGCCCCTCTCGTCATCGTCGGCTCGGGGCCGGCCGGCTACACCTGCGCCGTCTATGCCGCCCGCGCCATGCTGAAGCCGATGCTGATCTCCGGCTTCGAGCCCGGCGGCCAGCTCATGATCACGACCGACGTCGAGAACTACCCCGGCTTCGCCGATCCCATCCAGGGTCCCTGGCTGATGGAGCAGATGCGCAAGCAGGCCGAGCACGTCGGAACGCAGATGGTGTCCGACCACATCGTCTCGGCCGACCTTTCGGCGCGACCGTTCAGGCTCGAGGGCGACAGCGGCACCACCTACACCGCGGACGCGCTGGTGATCTGCACCGGTGCGCGGGCGCGCTGGCTCGGGCTGCCCTCGGAGGAGACGTTCAAGGGCTACGGCGTTTCCGCCTGCGCCACCTGCGACGGCTTCTTCTATCGCGGCAAGGACGTGGTGGTCGTCGGCGGCGGCAACAGCGCGGTCGAGGAGGCGCTTTATCTCACCCAGCTCGCGCGCCACGTGACCGTGGTGCACCGCCGCGACAGCTTCCGCGCCGAACGCATCCTGCAGGAGCGCCTCTTCGCCAAGCCCAACGTCGAGG
>CAZZWW010000286.1:0-4265 GCA_964657815.1 Vulcanimicrobiota bacterium
GCGCGCGACAGCGCCTCGACCACGAGGCCGCGCTTCCAGGCCGCGTAGGGCGCGTCCGCCCAAGCCTGCACGGCGCAGCCGCCGCAGATCGTGAAGTACGGGCAGATTGCGGGAATGCGATCGGGGCTCGGACTTGCCACGCCTACCAGGGTCGCGCGCTCGCCGCCGGCATCGTCGATGGTGACGGTCTCGCCCGGCAGCGCGTAGGGAACGTAGAGCCGGCGTCCGCCGAGCGAGACGACGCCTTCGCCGCGTCCGCCCATACGCTCGATGGCGAGGCGGGCGAGCGCGCCGGGCACAGCGTCGCTCAGGGTGTGCCGAGCGTCGAGATCACCGCGTTGAGCTCTCCGCGAAGCGCCGCGATCTCGGACTCGCTCATGCCGAGCTGCTGCACGATCTGGCAGCGCACGCCGACCGCGCGATCACGCAACGCCCGTCCCGCCTCGGTCAGCGAGATCTCCACCTCGCGCTCGTCGTGCGCACGGCGCGCGCGCGTGACCAGTCCGGCGCTCTCCAGCCGCTTCAGGACGGGCGTCAACGTACCGGAGTCGAGCGCCAGTTTCTGGCCGATGTCGGACACCTTCAGCGCATCGGTCTTCCACAGGACGATGAGCACCAGATATTGCGGATAGGTCAGGCCGAGCTCGTCGAGCAGCGGACGATAGGCCTTCTTGATGGCGTGCGCGGCGGCGTAGAGCGAGAAGCAGAGCTGGTTGTCGAGGCTGAGCGGATCGACGTCGGCGTCGCGCTCGATCTGGGCGGCGTTGGTCATGACATTCACCAAGGGGCTGCGACCCTCATCCACGAGGGCCGACCGGTCTGCGGCATCATCCATCGAGACGACCTCGCGACCGCCCCTCCCGCTGTACCGCCGATCCTTGTCCGACAGAAGCAATTTGATCGCCGGTGATCGTTTCGCCCCCGAGACGGTGTTCTGAGGAGCGGTGAGCCCTCATCCGGCGCCTTCGTCACCCGGCTTGGCCAGATCCTGCCTGACCTTGGGAGAGTCCAGGATGGCGTCGATCTTGGCACCGTATTCGAAGCTCTGGTCGGCCTTGAAGCGCAGGTCGGGCGCGAACTTCATGTTGATGCGCTGCGCGACCTCCGTGCGCAGCGCCTTGCGATGGCGGTCGAGCGCCTCGATCACCGGCGCCATGTCGCGGCCGCCGAGCGGCATGACGTAGGCGGTGGCGAGCTTCAGGTCCGGGCTCATGCGCACGACGGGCACGGTGATGACGTGACCGTCGAGCACGGGATCGACGATCGAGCCGCGCGAGAGCAGGTCGGAGATGGCATGACGGATAAGTTCGGCGACGCGCAACATGCGCTGGGACGGCTCGCCGCCCTGCTGGTGGGTACGGGACATATTGATCTTCTACAAAACAGGCTGCTCGACCATGGGACCGTGGGGTCCTTGCTTTGGTCGGCAGCAGCCGAAGAAACCGGGCTTCATCCCGATTGAAAGAAGCGAGAGACCCGCCGGGTCCCTCGCCCGCGAAGCACTAAAGCGAACGCTTGATCTCCGTCACGTTGTAGCACTCGATGACGTCGCCGACGCGCATGTCCTGGTAGTTCTCGAAGGCCATGCCGCACTCCTGGCCGGAGACGACGTCCTTGACCTCGTCCTTGAAGCGCTTGAGCGTCGACAGCTTGCCCTCGTGCACCACCACCTGATCGCGGATGAGCCGGACATGCGCGCCGCGCTCGACCTTGCCGTCCGTGATGCGGCAGCCGGCGATTTTGCCGACCTTGGTGATGTTGAAGATTTCGAGGATCTGCGCGTTGCCGAGCATGTCCTCGCGCAGCGTCGGATCGAGCATGCCCGACATCGCCGCCTTCACGTCGTCCACGAGATTGTAGATGACGTTGTAGTAGCGGATCTCGATGCCCTGCTGCTCGGCCAGGGCGCGGGCCTCCTTCAAGGCGCGCACGTTGAAGCCGATGATGATGGCGTCGGACGCGTCCGCCAGCGTCACGTCCGACTCGGTGATGCCGCCGACGCCGGCCGAAAGAATGCGGGCCGCGACCTCGTCCGTGTTGAGGTCTTCCAGCGTCTTGACGATAGCCTCGATCGAACCCTGCACGTCGCCCTTGATGACGAGTGGGAATTCCTTGCGGCCCGTCGCCTTCAGCTGGGTCATCATCTCGACCAGCGACGAACGGGCGGTGCCGGTGCGGGCGGCCGCCTCTTCCTTCTTCTGGCGATCGCGATACTCGGTGATTTCGCGGGCCCGAGCCTCCGAATCCACCACGCCGACACGGTCGCCGGCCTCGGGCGATCCCGAGAAGCCGAGGATCTCGACCGGCATGGACGGGCCGGCCGACTGGACGTTGCGGCCCTGGTCGTCGATCAGCGCGCGGACCTTGCCCCATTGCGTGCCGCCGACCACCAGGTCGCCGACCTTCAGCGTGCCGCGCTGCACCAGCACGGTCGCGACCGGGCCGCGGCCACGATCGAGCCGGGACTCGATGACCGTACCCTCGGCGGCGCGCTCGGGATTGGCGGCGAGGTTCAGGATCTCGGCCTGCAGCGCGATCAACTCGAGCAGCTTGTCGAGGTTGGTCTTCTTCAGCGCCGACACCTCGACCTCGAGGACGTCGCCGCCGAGCGTCTCGACCTGCACGCCGTGCTGCACCAGTTCGCCGCGGACGCGGTCGGGCTTGGCATCGGGCTTGTCGATCTTGTTGATCGCCACGATGATCGGAACGTCGGCCGCCTTGGCGTGCGAAATCGCCTCGACCGTCTGCGGCATGACGCTGTCGTCGGCCGCAACCACGAGCACGACGATGTCGGTCACCTTGGCGCCGCGGGCGCGCATTTGCGTGAAGGCGGCGTGGCCCGGCGTGTCGATGAAGGTCGTGCTGTTCCCGTCCTCGGTCGTGATCTGGTAGGCGCCGATGTGCTGCGTGATGCCTCCGGCTTCGCCCGACTGGACATGGGCGTTGCGCAACGCGTCGAGCAGCGACGTCTTGCCGTGGTCGACGTGGCCCATGATGGTGACGACGGGCGGGCGCGGCAGCAGGTGCTCGTCGCCCTCGTCGGGGCTGTCGAAGAGGCCCTCCTCGACGTCGGCCTCGGCGACGCGCTTCACCTTGTGGCCGAGCTCCTCGGCGATGAGCTGCGCGGTGTCGGCATCGATGACGTCGTTGATCGTCGCCATCTGGCCCTGCTTCATCAGCAGCTTGATGACGTCGACGGCCCGCTCCGACATGCGGTTGGCGAGCTCCTGGATGGTGATCGTCTCGGGCAGCCTCACCTCGCGCGAGATCTTCTCTTTCTGCTCGGCCTGGTGGCCCTTCAGTCGCTGCGTGCGGCGACGGAAGGAGGCCACGGACCGCGTACGGTCCTCGGCGCTGTCGCCCGTCGCCGTGGACACGGTCAGGCGACCGCGGTCCTTCTGGCCGCCGGGGCTTGGGCGCGTCGGGGTCCGCGCCGGCATCACGACCTTGGTCGGCATGCCCGGGCGGCGGATGATGCGCTTCTCGCCGTCCTCGCTGCCTTCGACAGGCGTCAGCGGACGCGGGCCGGCCGGCGCGAAGCCGCTCGGCGAGGGCGACGAGATCGGGCGACGAGCGACGGGCGCCGACGTCGACGGACGATAGGGCGCGGGCTCGCCGCCGGCGAGGCGACGGCTGGCCTCGGCCTCGGTGCGGCGACGGGTCTCCTGCTCCATCGCACGGCGCGCGTCTTCCTCGCGCTTGCGCTCCTCGGCGGCTGCGCGCTCGACACGGTCACGCTCGTCACGCTCCGCACGCAACGCGGCGTCCGCGATGGCGCGGCGGCGATCCTCGTCCTCGCGCTCCTTGGCTCCGGACAGGGCGCGGGTGCGGGCGTCGCGCTCCTCCTCGGTGAGGGTGCGCAGCACCACGCCTCGGGGCGGGGTGGGGCGCGGCGTCGGCGCGGCAGGCGCCGGAGCAGCGGCGGTGGCAGCCCGCGGCGCCGCCGGCGTGGGTGCCGGCGAGATCATGCGCGGCCCGGGCGAGACGGGAATCGGCATGGCGGGAGCGGTCGCCGGAATGGGCGCCGGGCGCGTCGGCGCGGCTTCGGCGCGCGGAGCCGGCGCGGCCGGAGCTGTCGCCTGCGGCGTCGGGACCGCGATCGGGCGCGGCGGCACGGCATCCGGCGCGGGCGCTGGCGGCACCGGGCGAGGCGCCGGAGGGGCCGCAACGGTCGCGCCACGGGGCGCCACGGGAGCGGCAGGCGTCGGCGCCGGCGTCGCTGCGGCCGCGTTGGTCAAGACCCAGCACGTGGAGGCCGACCTCCT
>CAZZWW010000287.1:0-4252 GCA_964657815.1 Vulcanimicrobiota bacterium
TCTCGACCGTGCCGGCGAAGTCGATGCCGCCGATCATCGGCGAGACGCGCACCACCGGGTTCTTTCCCGTGATGGCGAGTCCATCCTTGTAGTTCACGGTGGAGTGCGAGACGCGCACCGTGACGTTGCCCGGCATCAGCTCGCTCTCGTCGAAGTTGACGACGGCGGCCTTCGTGCCGGCCTCGGTCTTGTCGATGCGAAGGGCTTTCATGGGTTGGACAACTCCAGCAGGGCAGCCGTCATCTAGCGGCGGTGGCGCCGCGGTCCAGGCGCGCCTCCGCTCTTCGTTGAAAGACGGCGGCGTACGATCGGGATGGTCTTCCCGCCGCGGTGACTTCGGTCACCGACAGTCCGCAGCGTTCCGGCGCAGATGGCCGACCCAGGAGGACACCATGCGCACACTCATCGTCGGAACGCTGCTCGCCACTCTCATAGGCTCTCCCGCCTACGCGATGTCCCCGGCGAGCCCGGACACGCCGGCCAATGTCAGCCTTGACCAGGTCAAGGCCGCGCTTGCCGCCGCCAAGCCGGACCACCCGGCCGATTTCGCCGGCAAGTCGCTGAAGAACCTCGACCTGACCGACATGGATCTCTCCGGCGCCAACCTGAGAGGCGCCAACCTCTTCGGCGCCAAGCTCGCCCACGCCAAGCTGGAGCACGCCGACCTGACCGGCGCCAACCTCAACCTGTCCTGGCTGATCGGCGCGAACTTCACCGATGCCAACCTGACCGATGCCAGCGTCGTGGCGCCGGTGGTGGCGCAGGGGCTCACCGCCGACAAAGGTGAGATTCCGATCTTCAAAGGCGCCAACTTCACCGGCGCCCGCGTCCAGGCCCGCTTCACCGGCGGCGAGCTCGAAGGCGCGAAGTTCGACGGCGCCGACATTTCGGCCCACCTCAACAACCAGTCCATGGGCCTGATGCACACCGAGATGGGCAGCGCCAGGCTCGCCGGGGCGGATTTCTCCAAGACCAACATGGGCCACGCCGACCTGAGCTTCGCCGACCTGAAGGGCGTGAACTTTTCCGGCGCCGACCTCACGCGCGCCGACCTCACCGGTGCCGACGCCAGCGGCGCCAACTTCGCCGGTGCCAACCTCGACGGGGCCGAGATGTCCGGCACCAAGCTCGAGGGCGCCAAGGGTCTCGACAGAGCGGTGAACACCGACAAGGCGCACGACTTCAGGAAGTCGTGACCTTCAGGCTGTCGGCTGGCGTGAGGCCAAGGCGGCACGGTCGACGATCCGCACGGAGCCGCGGTTCGTCTCGACCCAGCCGGCGCGCTCCCATTCGCCGAGGTGGCGGCTGACGATCTCGCGGACGCTGCCGACGTCGGACGCGAGCTGCTGGTGCGTCTTGGCGACGACCGAGGCTTCGCCGGCCTCGACCAGCAATCGGCGCGCGAGGCGCTGCTCCACGGTGGCAAAGGCCAGCGTGTCGACGAACGAGAACATCGTGCCGAGCAGCTTGGTGTAGTCGGCGATGACGAAATCGCGAAAGGCCGGCATCTCCGCCATGAAGGTGTAGAACCAGGAGGCCGGCACGGCCGCCAGCGTCGTGCGGCTCTCGGCGACGCTCTCGGCCGGGAAGTTCGTGTGCGAGAGCAGGCACTGGGTCGTCAGCACGCAGGTGCCGCCATCCTGCACCGTGTAGAGCAGCATCTCCCGTCCGGAACTGCTCGACTTGGTGATACGCGTGCGGCCCTCGATGCACATGAGGTAGTTGTGGCAGGCGCCGTCCTGCTCGTAGGCCACCGCGCCGGCCTCGAGCACCGGAAAGTGCAGGACCCGCGTGACGCGCGCGAAATCGTCGGCGGGCAGTGTGGCGGCGAAGGGGAAGCGCTCCGCCCAACGCTCGATGCCGCGACGCTCCATCCTGCGAACCTCGTCTCACGCCGGCGCGTGTTGCTGTAGCGTGACCTGCGTTACATACGAGCCCACGTCAGCCAGATACGCCTAGGCACCGGCCGGGAAAACCCTCCCGAACGGCGCGGGGTCACTCGGCTGTCCCGGGAGTCCATCGATGAACAGACCCATGTTTGCCGGCGCGTCAGCCGTCTTGCTCGTCCTGGCGCTCGCCGGCGCGCCGTCAACGGCCGCGACCTTCAAGGAGGAGGCGCCCTTCAGCCAGGCCGCCTTCGCCGCCGCGCAGAAGGCCGGCGACCCCATTCTGGTGCATGTCACCGCGCCGTGGTGCTCGACCTGCACCGCGCAGAAGCCGATCGTCGACAGGCTGCACGCCGAGGCGCAATTCAGGACCATGAAGATCTTCAACGTCGACTTCGACACGCAGAAGCCGGTACTGCGCAAGCTCGGTGTGCGCATGCAGAGCACGCTGATCGTCTACAAGGGCGAGACGGAGCAGGGCCGCTCCAGCGGCGACACCAGCCCCGGCGGGATCAAGGCGCTGCTGGAGAAGGCGGAGTAGTCCGTGATCACGTTCGGCCTCGCCTTCCTCGCCGGTGTCCTCTCGATCTTCTCGCCCTGCGTCATGCCGCTGCTGCCGCTCGTTCTCGGCGCCGCGGCGTCGGAGCATCGCTGGGGACCGCCGGCGCTGGCGGCTGGCCTGGCGATCTCCTTCGTGGCGATCGGGCTCTTCGTCGCCACCCTGGGTTTCGCCATCGGGCTCGACGGCGACGTCTTCCGCAAAGGCGCGGCGGTGATCCTCGTCCTCTTCGGCATCCTCCTCATGGTGCCGGTGGCGCAGGTGCGTCTCGCCGCGGCGGCGGGGCCGGTCCAGAACTGGACGGAGCAGCGTTTCGGCGGCTTCTCCACCACTGGTCTATGGGGCCAGTTCGGCGTCGGCCTCCTGCTCGGTGCCGTGTGGAGCCCCTGTGTCGGCCCGACGCTCGGCGCGGCATCGGTGCTGGCCTCGCAGGGCAAGGACCTGGCGAGTGTAGCGCTCACCATGGCCCTCTTCGGGCTCGGCGCGGCGCTGCCGATGCTGATCCTCGGCATGCTCTCGCGCGAGGTGCTGGTGCGCTGGCGCGACCGCATGATCAACCTGGGCAAGGGCGTCAAGGCGGCGCTGGGCCTCGTGCTGCTGCTCGTCGGCATGTCCATCCTGACCGGCTACGACAAGTCGTTGGAAACGACGCTCGTCAACGCTTCGCCGGAATGGCTGACCAACGTCACCACGAGGTTCTGACGGCGGCGCGTCCGCCGACCGTCGTCGTCGCGACTCGGCAACCTCCGTGCGGGCTTGGCCGTTTCCATTCTGCGATCGACGGGGTCGCGGCAGCGGGTCGACGGTCATGCCGGGGTTGCGCAAATGTCTGCAGTCGAGCGCGGTCGCTGTGCTGGCGATCTTCGCGCCGCTCTTCTCGCTGGCCGTGAACAAGACCGGACCGGTGCCGACGCGCAGGAGATTGCCTCCCAGCGCCATCCAAGGCGCGGGCGTCATCGCCTTCGCGCCTCGCCGCAAAGGAATTCTCGGCAAAGGAGAACCGCGCCCTGAAGGCGGTGCCGTGATCCTCGCGTTCCGCCAGCGTTCCGCGCCCCTGGCGGCGCTCGACGAACCGCCGGCTTTGGCCGGCTCGCGCTTAAGCGTCTCAGATCGCCCGGCGCGCGAACGGCACGAACTTGCTCGGCAGGATGCCGGCGACCGAACCGTCGATCTTCTGCATGAACGGGATCGGCGGCAAGCTCGGCGCGTAGGCGACGAGGATCTTGGGTCGCGGTGGCGGCATCGGCACCTCGCCGGTCGCCAGCTCGGTGCTTTGGCGGGGCTCTTCGATCGAAGCCGTGATCATGTCGGCCGGTCGCTCCGGCGGAAGTGGGACTGCCGGCGCCAACGCCTCGGCGGGCACCATCGGCGCGGCGCGCTTCGCCGGTCGACCCGTGTCGGGGACGAGTTCCGGTTTGGCGCCGAAGTTCGGGATCATGCCCTGCAGCCTGCCGGTGAGCGCCGCGAAGCCGCCGCCCGAGAGCGCGCCCTCGCCGATCGGCTTGCTGGTCGCCGTCGCGACCATGATCGGAGGCTCCGGCCCTTGGTTGCAGTCGCGCACGCCGAGGTCGATCAGCTCGGAGCCGCGCATGATGGTGAACTGCTTGGTCAGCGTGCCGAGACGCTCGCGCACAGCGTCGGGATAGGTGTGGAACAGCGCGTCCGACACGGCCCAGTTCGTGACGTGGTTGCGCGGGTCGTAGGCCTGGTGGAACTTGAAGATCGAGTCCTTGTAGACGCAGACGTTGGGCAGGCTCAGCGCCATCGTGCAGGCCGAGTGGCACTCGTGGATGCGCACCTCGCGGTT
>CAZZWW010000288.1:0-4251 GCA_964657815.1 Vulcanimicrobiota bacterium
CACTTCGAGGGACGACACACCAGGAGATCGTCATGCCCAGACCGCTTACCGTCTTCACCAGCTCGTTGGTTCTCGCACTGGTCGCGTTCGCGCCTGCCTCGAGAGCGAGCGTCGGCGACGGCTATGCCGGCCCCGCACCGCGCCTCGTGTCCGAGTCGTCGAGCGTGTCGCTCTATCCCGCCAATGTCGAGTGCAAGAACTTCGACAAGACAGGCTACAAGACGTGGCAATTGCGCGACCGCTCCACGGTCGACCTCGGCAACTGGGCGGGCGCTTTTCTGGTCACCGGCGCGATCGAGCCGGGCCTTTTCGTCAGCAACGGCGTCGATCTCTTCGACGTGCTTCAGATCAAGTGCGGGTTGCGGGCGTCAGAAAAGACCGACTGACCGATCTCGCACGTCGGGAAACGAGCGTCACGAGCACAGGTCGCCACGCCATCCCTGGTCCTACGTGTTCATGCTCTCGAAGAACGTCGCGTTGCCCTTGGGCGTGTCGCGCAGCTTGCCGAGCAGGAACTCGATGCCGTCGACGGTGCCCATCGGGTTGAGGATGCGGCGCAGCACGTACATCTTCTTGAGCACGTCGGGCGGCACCAGCAGCTCTTCCTTGCGGGTGCCGGAGCGGGTGATGTCCATCGCCGGGAAGGTGCGCTTGTCCGACACCTTGCGGTCGAGGATGATCTCGGAATTGCCGGTGCCCTTGAACTCCTCGAAGATCACCTCGTCCATGCGCGAGCCGGTCTCGATCAGCGCGGTGGCGATGATGGTCAGCGAGCCGCCCTCCTCGATGTTGCGCGCGGCGCCGAAGAAGCGCTTGGGCCGCTGCAGCGCGTTGGCGTCGACGCCGCCGGTCAGCACCTTGCCGGAGGAGGGCACGGTGGTGTTGTAGGCGCGGCCGAGACGCGTGATCGAGTCGAGCAGGATGATCACGTCGCGGTTGTGCTCGACGAGGCGCTTGGCCTTCTCGATCACCATCTCGGCGACGGCGACGTGGCGCGTCGCCGGCTCGTCGAAGGTCGAGGAGACCACCTCGCCCTTCACCGAGCGCTGCATGTCGGTGACCTCCTCCGGCCGCTCGTCGATGAGCAGCACGATGAGATAGGCCTCGGGGTGGTTGCGCGAGATCGACTGCGCGATGTTCTGTAGGAGCACGGTCTTGCCGGTGCGCGGCGGCGCCACGATGAGGGCACGCTGGCCGAAGCCGATCGGCGCCACGATGTCGATGACGCGGGAGGACAGGTCCTTGCGGGTCGGGTCCTCGATCTCGAGCTTGAGCCGGCGGTCGGGGTAGAGCGGGGTCAGGTTGTCGAAGTTGACCTTGTGGCGGACCTTCTCCGGCTCCTCGAAATTGATCGTGTTGACCTTGAGCAGCGCGAAGTAGCGCTCACCCTCCTTCGGGGAGCGGATCAGCCCTTCCACCGTGTCGCCGGTGCGCAGGCCGAAGCGGCGGATCTGGCTGGGGCTGACGTAGATGTCGTCGGGACCAGCGAGGTAGTTGGCGTCCGCCGAGCGGAGATAGCCGAAGCCGTCCTGCAGCACCTCGACGACGCCGACGCCGACGATCTCGATCTCGCGGCCGGCCAGCTGCTTGAGGATGGCGAACATCAGCTCCTGCTTGCGCAGGGTTGACGCGTTCTCGACCTCGTATTCTTCGGCGAAGGCGACGAGCTCGGAGGGCGACTTGTCCTTCAGGTCGGCGAGCTTGATCTCCTTGGGCTGGTCGCGCAGGGCGAGGGACTCCGAGGGATCGGCCGGGGCCTCGCGGTCTTCGACGGCGGCGGTGTCTGTCATGGGGAAGGGGACCCTGGGGGCGATCGACGAGGAGAGATGGCCTGGCGGCCGGATTCGGGATGTGAGCCGGGACGCGTGTTGCGCGGGGAGCGCGTGCGTGCGGGCCTGACCGAGGAGGCGGGATCGCCTTCGTGTAAGCACGACATCGTGTTCTTGGCAAGTCATCGTGCCGCGGCAACGACGCTGGACCGGCGGACGGCTCACGTTCATATACCGCTTGGTACATAATTCGCGCATGCTGGGAAAGCGGGAGCATCGAGGCGATGGGACGGCCGCGGGAGTTCTGCCTGGAGGGTGCGCTGGAAAAGGCGCTGGAGGTGTTCTGGCGCCATGGTTTCGAGGGCGCCTCGATGGCCGACCTGACGGCGGCCATGGGCATCACCAAGCCGAGCCTCTACGCCTCCTACGGCAACAAGGAGGAGCTGTTCCGCAAGGCACTGGATCTCTACGACTGCAAGTACATGGGCTTCATGCGCGAGGCGCTCACGGCCGGGACTTCGCGCGAGGTGGCGTCCGCGATCCTGTTCGGCATGGTGCGCGCGTCGGCGTCCGACGGCGAGCATCCGCCGGGCTGCATGAGCGTGAATGGCGCGCTGGCCTGCTCGGCCGCCGCCGACCCGATCAAGGAAGAGACGACACGCCGCCGCAAGATCTTCGAGGGCCACCTCGCCCGCCGGCTCGGGGGCGACCGCGCCAACGGCGACCTGCCGGCGGACAGCGACCCGCAGGCCTTGGCGAGCTTCCTGATGACAATGGCCTCCGGCATCGCCTACCAGGCCGCTTCCGGCGCCTCCGCTGCGTCGCTGCGCACCACCGCGGAGCTGGCGATGAAGGCATGGCCGGCCGCCGCCGCCGCTCGTACCGCGGCGCACCAAATCTCCGCTTGATCCTACCGCCACGCGCCCGATATCATACCGATCGGTAGTGTTAGCGCGGGAGTCGGACATGACGCGAGAGATCGAGGACGCGGAGGCGGCGACCCCGACCCGATCGCCGCTGGCGCGTCCGCCGCGCCGCCGCTGGGTGCGCGTGGCCCGCACCGGGCTCCTCGCCGTGATCGCGCTCGCCGCCGTGGCGGTGGCGCACCGCATGGTGACCGCACCGGTGCCGGAGGCGTCCGCCCCTGCCATGGCGCCGCCCAAGGTGGTGGTCGCCACGCCGCTCAGGCAGCGGCTCGCGACCTGGACCAGCTTCACCGGCCAGTTCTCGGCGACCGACCGCGTCGAGATCCGTGCCCAGGTCAGCGGCTACCTCACCGAGATTCACTTCACCGACGGCCAGCAGGTCAAAAAAGGCGACCCGCTCTTCGTCATCGACCCTCGCCCCTACGATATCGCCCTGCAGAACGCCCGCGCCCAGGTCGCCACCGCCGAGGCGGCGCTGAAGCTTTCCGGCCAGCAGCTCGAGCGCACCAGCAGTCTCGTCACCTCGAGCTTCGCCTCGCGCGAGACGCTCGACCAGCGCACCGAGCAGCGCCTGGCGGCGGAGGCGACGCTGGACCAGGCCAAGGCCGCGGTTCGCAAGGCCGAGCTCGACATGAGCTGGACCCACATCGCCGCGCCGCTCACGGGCCGCATCGGCCGCCACCTCGTCTCCACCGGCAACCTCGTCGCCGGCGGCCAAGGCGGCGGCGCCACGACGATGCTGACGACGATCGTCTCGGAGGATCCGATCTACCTCGACTTCGACATGGGCGAGAGCGACTATGTCGCCTACCAGCGCTTCCTGCACCAGCCGCACGACGGCCGCGCCGTCGATCGCAGCGTCGACATCGAGCTGTCCGACGAGAACGGCTGGAAGCACCACGGTACGCTCGACTTCCTCGACAACGAGATGGACCGCTCCTCGGGCACGCTGCACGCTCGCGCCACCGTCCCCAACCACGACCTCTTCATCGCCGCCGGGCAATTCGCGCGGCTGCGCGTGCCCACCGCCGCGCCGGCCGACACGATGCTCGTGCCGGAGGCCGCGCTCGCCACCGACCAGTCGCGCACCATGGTGATGACGGTGACAGCCGACGGCAGCGTCGTGCCCAAAATGATCGATATCGGCGAGTCGGTCGGCGACCTGCGCATCGTCAGAAATGGTCTGAAAACCGACGATCGCGTCATCGTCGAAGGCCTGATGTTCGCCCGCCCCGGCGGCAAGGTCACGCCGCAGCCAAGCACCATCGCGCCGGCGCCCGATCAGGGCTGAACTTCACCCGGAAGGGTCCGAAACCATGCGTCTCTCGCACTTCTTCATCGAGCGGCCGATCTTCGCCGTGGTGGTGAGCCTCTTCGTCACCATCATCGGCGCGGTGGCCTATATCGCGCTGCCGATCGCGCAGTACCCGGAGATCGCACCGCCGACGATCCAGGTGACGTCGTCCTATCCCGGCGCCTCGGCCGAGGTCGTCGCCAAGACGGTGGCGACGCCGCTCGAGCAGCAGATCAACGGCGTCGAGAACATGCTCTACTTC
>CAZZWW010000289.1:0-4234 GCA_964657815.1 Vulcanimicrobiota bacterium
TGTTGCGATCCTGCGTGTTGCGATCCTGGCGATCGGCGTAGGGCGGCCTGGGCCGGTTGTCGTTCTGGCGATCGTTCTGCTGCGGACGATCCGCGTAATGGCCGTTCTGCGCCTGGCCGTTGTTGCGTGCCTCGTAGGGCTGCCGATCGTTGTAGGAGCGCTCGTTGCGCGGCTCGTAGGGCTGGGATTGCGGCTGCGGCTGCTGTTGGGGCTGCGGCACCGGCGCCACCTTCTCGCTCGGCGAGGCGAAGCGATCGGGGAGGCTCTCGAAATCGTCGTCGCCGTCGTCGTCCTGCTCGACCTGTTCCCCGGGCTGGCGCTGGTAGCCGAACTGCGCCTGCTGCTGGGCGAGCTGCGCCGAAGCGATGAGCCGGAAGTAGTGCTCGGCGTGTTGGAGATAGCTTTCCGCCATCACCGGATCGCCCGAGGACTGCGCATCCCTGGCGAGCTGCAGGTACTTCTCGCCGACGTGGTGGGCGGTCCCCCTGATCTTCACGTCCGGCCCGTTCGACTCGTACGAACGCGTCAGCGGATTGGGACCCCGACGATTGCCGCCATTATTATTGTTGTTGTTGCGACCGCGCATGCGCTTGTTCTGGCCGGGTCTCATCGATGATCCTTATCTGGCATCGGTGTTCTCTTGCTGTCCTGGAACGCCACGGGACCGAGCCGGACGAACAGGGTGTCGTGGGACCAATCAGATCGAAGCCCGGAGACAGGCGCCGATGCGCTCTGGGCGGCTCTCGATCCGGAGTCACAAGTTTCAAACGAAGACCGCCACCGCCGAACTCGGCGAGCGCCTCACGAATGTTCCAAGTTCCTCAGATGTGGCAGTCCGTCTCTTGCGTCCGCTTCGTCGCGGGAGGGCGAGATGTCCACTGCACCAACCGCTGCTCGGCGTGTCCGTCGGAGACGCGGCGGCGAAAGGCGCATGCGAGGTCTATCTACCCGTTTTCGTTGCGTTCGCCAAGGGCTTTCCTCGGCGTCACCCCACGATCGGCAATTGCATCGTCCCGAGCACCACACGTTGGTGCCCGGCGAGGTCGCGGTAGACCATAACGCCCGCGAGACCCGCCTCCCGGAAGAGCGCCGCGACGGCCTCGCCCTGGTCCCAGCCGCATTCGACGGCGCCGACGCCGCCGGGCGCCAGGCGGGCACGGAGCCCCGGCAGGAGGGCGCGATAGGCGTCGAGGCCGTCGGCGCCGCCGTCGAGCGCCTCGCGCGGATCATGGTCGCGGACGGCAGCGTCGAGCCCGGCCATCTCGCGCGAGGGGATGTAGGGCGGATTCGCGACGACGGCATCGAAGGTCCCCGCTAGGGGCTCGGTCCAGGAGCCGCAGACCACGCCGGTGCGGGCGCCGAGACCGAGCGCGCGAAGGTTCGTCGCCGCGACGCGGCAGGCTTTGAGCGAGCGGTCCACGCCGATCCCGAAAGCGCCGGGCAGCTCGTGCAGCAGGGCGGCGAGGATCGCGCCGGAGCCGGTGCCGAGGTCGAGCAGGCGCAGCGGAGCGGCGCGGCGTCCGCCGAGGGCGTCGATGACGGCGCCGACCAGTCCTTCGGTGTCGGGGCGCGGGTCGAGCACGTCGTGCGAGATCGCGAAAGGCAGGCCCCAGAACTCGCGGCGGCCGAGGATGCGCGAGACCGGCTCGTGGGCGAGCCGGCGCTCCGCGTAGGTGGCCAGGGTGCCGGCGGCCGCGCCGAGTGGCGGGTTGGGATCACGGACCAGGGCGAGATGGTCGATGCCGCAGGCGGCGCAGAGCAGCAGGCGCGCGTCGAGGTCGGCATGCTCGAGGCCGGCCCGGCGGAAGCGCCCGGCGAGCTGGGCGCGGGCCTTCTCGCGCGACGTGGCGGGCGTCGGCAACTCTTCGGCCATTGAGGAAAGCGGAGTCGTCATACACCTTGGTCTATTACACGGAGATCGCCATGAGCCAGCGAGCGAAGCTCTCCATGAACGGGCGAAGCCAGGCGGTTCGCCTCCCCGCCGCCTTCCGCTTCGACGGCAAGGAGGTGTTCATCCGCAAGGACCCGACCAGCGGCGACGTCATCTTGTCGGCACGGCCCACGAACTGGGACAGCTTCTTCGCCGCGATCGAGGGACTCGAGGTGCCGGAGGACTTCCTAGGGCCTGCCGAGCGCGACCATGGACCGGACAGGCCAGACCCGTTTGAAGGCATGGGCGAGTGACGATCTACCTTCTCGACACGAATACCGTCAGTGACGTCATAAAGCATCGAGACGCCGTCTTAAGGCGACTTTCCGGCATCTCGCCAGCCGCCATGCGCATCTCGGCGCTGACAGAGGGTGAACTGCTCTTCGGTCTCGCAATGCGCCCCGACTCGAGAAGGATTGCCGTCGCTGCCTATGAGATGTTGCGGCGGGTCGAGGTGATTTCCTGGGGACGAGAGGCGGCACAAGCCTATGGATCGCTACGCGCTGCACTTCAGCTTGCGGGAAAAGGCCTCGCGCCACTGGATATGCTGATCGCGGCGCATGCGATCAGCATCAATGCGACCCTGGTGACGCCCGACAAAGCCTTTTTGGCCATCACCGATCTCACCGTCCAGGATTGGCGTGAGATGAGTTCTTGAAGACGCGCACCAGGGGAGCGATGCAGCCGATCAAGCCGCCTGCGCCACCTTGGTCAGCACGCGGGTGAGGCGGGCCGAGAAGCCCGGCGCGTCGGCCGGCTTCTCGCCCTCCATCAGCCGCGCCTCGTCGAGCAGCAGCCAGACGATGTCCTCGAAGGCGCCCTTGTCGGCCGCCTCGACGTGTCCCTGCAGCGCCGCGATCAGCGGGTGCGAGGGGTTCACCTCCAGCACCGGCTTGGTCGACTTGCCGCCGAGCTGGCCGTGCTCGGCCAGCATGCGCTCGAGGCGCAGGTCCAGGCCACGGTCCTGCGCGACGAGGCATGCAGGGCTCTCCGAAAGGCGGTCGGAGGCGCGGACGTCCTCGACCTCGTTCTCCAGCGTCTGCTTCATCAGGGCGTAGAGCGACGCCTGGCCGGCGCTCGCCTCGGCGTTCGCCTGTTCCTTGCCCTCCTCCAGCGCGATGTCCTTGATGTCGGACGCGCCCTGCGAGATCGACTTGAACGGCTTGCCGTCGAAGCCGACGGCGTTGCCGACCCAGAACGCGTCGATCGGGTCGGGCAGCAGCAGCACCTCGATGCCGCGGGCGCGGAAGCCTTCGAGCTGCGGGCTGGCCTGGAGCCGCTTCACGTCCTCTCCGAGCACGTAGTAGATCGAGGTCTGGTTGGTCTTCAGGTCGGCGACGTATTCGGCGAGCGTGCGCTTGCCCTCGGGATGGGTCGAGGTGGCGAAACGGGCGAGCTTGTAGATCGCGTCGCGGCGCTCGGGGTCCTCGTAGAGGCCTTCCTTGATGACGCCGCCGAAATTCTCCCAAACCGCGTCGAAGGCCGCCTTGTCGCTCTCGGCGAACTTGGTCAGTTCCTGCACGATGCGGTTGGCGACGCCCTTCTTGATCGCGGCGAAGACCGAGCTCTCCTGGATCAGCTCGCGCGACACGTTGAGCGGCAGGTCGGCGGAGTCGACGACGAGCTTCACGAAGCGCAGCCAGTTCGGCACGATCTCGGCGTCCGACGAGATCAGCACGCGACGCACGTAGAGCTTGGCCTTGCCCTTGCGCTGCGGATCGAACAGGTCGAACGGCTTGGTCGACGGCACGAAGGCGAGCACGGTGTACTCGTGGCGACCCTCGGCGCGCCAGTGCACCGTCAGCGCCGGCTCGTCGAAGGCGCCGAGCGTGTGGTAGAACTCCTTGTACTCCTCGGGCGTTACCGCGCTCTTCGGCTTGGTCCACAGCGCCACGCCCTCCGAGAGCTTGCGCGGCTCGTCGCCGGCGTTTTCCAGCAGGTCGATCGGCACGGCGATGGCGCCGGAATGCTCGCGGACGATGCTCTCGATCTTATAGGCCTCGAGGTAGTCTTGGGCTTCGGCATTGAGGTGCAGGACGACGCGAGTGCCGCGCACCGGCGCGAGGTCGAGGGCGAGCGGCGCGATGGCGTAGGCGCCCTTGCCGTCGGAGGTCCAGCGATGGGCGAAGTCGGCGCCGGCCTTGCGCGTGTCGACCTCGACGTGGTCGGCGACCATGAAGGCCGAGTAGAAGCCGATACCGAACTGGCCGATGAGGTCCTGGCTCGCCGCCGGCTTGTCGGCGTCGCTCTTGGCGGAGAGCTTGTCGAGGAAGGCGCGGGTGCCGGACGAGGCGATCGAGCCGA
>CAZZWW010000290.1:0-4229 GCA_964657815.1 Vulcanimicrobiota bacterium
GATTGCGCCGGCATGGCCGCCGACCTCTTCGAGACCTACGCCGTCACCGTCGTGGCCACCATGGTGCTGGCGGCGATCTACTTCGCCGGCACGCCGATCCTGAAGAGCGCGATGCTCTACCCGCTCGCCATCTGCGCCACCTGCATCGTCACCTCCATCGCCGGCACCTACGCCGTGAAGCTCGGGCCCAACGGCTCGATCATGGGCGCGCTCTACAAGGGGCTGATCGCCACCGGCCTGCTCTCCATCATCGGCCTCGCCATCGCCACCTACTTCACCGTCGGTTTCGGCGAACTCGGCCAGACCACCGGCTCGCCCGGCGGCGCCGTGGCCACCACCATCGTCGGCTGGAAGCTGTTCTGCTGCGGCCTGGTCGGCCTCGTCGTCACCGCGCTGATCGTGGTCATCACCGAATACTACACCGGCACCGGCAAGCGCCCGGTGGTCTCGATCGCCCAGGCCTCCGTCACCGGCCACGGCACCAACGTGATCCAGGGCCTCGCCGTGTCGCTCGAATCCACCGCCCTGCCGGCGCTGGTGATCATCGGCGGCATCATCGCAACCTACCAGCTCGCCGGCCTGTTCGGCCTCGCGATCTCGGTCACCACCATGCTCGGCCTCGCCGGCATGATCGTGGCGCTCGACGCCTTCGGCCCGGTCACCGACAATGCCGGCGGCATCGCCGAAATGTCGGGCCTGCCCTCCGAGGTGCGGCACTCCACCGACGCGCTCGACGCGGTCGGCAACACCACCAAGGCCGTCACCAAAGGCTACGCCATCGGCTCGGCCGGCCTCGGCGCGCTGGTGCTGTTCGCCGCCTATTCCGGCGACCTCAACTACTTCGCCGCGCATTCCGACCAGTACCCGTACTTCGCCGGCCTCGCGGGCAAGATCTCCTTCGACCTCTCCAACCCCTACGTCGTCGCCGGCCTGATCTTCGGCGGCCTGATCCCCTACCTCTTCGGCGGCATCGCCATGACGGCGGTGGGCCGCGCCGCCGGCTCGGTGGTGGAGGAGGTGCGCCGCCAGTTCCACGACGATCCCGGCATCATGGCCGGCACGTCTCGGCCCAATTACGCCCGGGCCGTCGACCTCCTCACCAAGGCGGCGATCAAGGAGATGATCGTCCCCTCGCTGCTGCCGGTGCTGGCCCCCTTCGTGGTCTATTTCGGGGTCCTCTTCATCTCCGGCTCCAAGGCCTCGGCCTTCGCCGCGCTCGGCGCCTCGCTGCTCGGCGTCATCGTCAACGGCCTCTTCGTCGCCATCTCGATGACGAGCGGAGGCGGCGCCTGGGACAACGCCAAGAAGAGTTTCGAGGACGGCTTCATCGACAAGGACGGCGTGCGCCACCTCAAGGGCGGCGACGCTCACAAGGCCTCGGTGACCGGCGACACCGTCGGCGACCCCTACAAGGACACCGCCGGCCCTGCCGTGAACCCCGCCATCAAGATCACCAACATCGTCGCCCTGCTGCTGCTGGCGATCCTCGCCCACGTCTGAGCTCGGGCTTGATGGTCCGTCCCGGATCGTCTAGGTCATGTAACCCGTTTGGCGAGGCGCGTCCCGCTGTGGACACCCTCGTCGGCGGCGTCGGGCCGGTCCCAAGCCCTGACATTTGGGTCTGCCAATGTCAGGGTACCGCGACATTTCAGCGGGCCAATGTCAGGGTACCGCGACACAAAACCCTGCCACCGGCGCGTACCGTGACAAGGGCCGAATCCGTGGGGTCGTTCGCCGACACGGACGGAATGTCGCAGGTGCGGTGGTGATGCTTCCGACCTGATTCTCGCTCTATCCGGGGGGCCACGCGCTCACTGCGGCGGTCCGGGCATTCGATCGACGCCAGCCGTGATGAGCCGCCGGCTGCGGTCGTGGATGTCGGCGGCTTGTTGTTGCGCCGCGCCAGTCCGACGCAACGGCCTGCGTGTGCTACGGCCAAGCCGAGGCACCTGCGCTCGAGCCAGCGCCCGAGCGCGTCGCGCAGGTCGATGCCGTGTTCGCCGAAATCCACCAACAGGCCCGCCTTGCTCGACTCCAGGAGGGAGAAATAGCCCAGCGCCTGGAAGGTGTAGGCGTTGTAGAGGCTTCGACGAGATCGGGGCGCGTTTGGGAAAGCCGGGGCACCGGCGCTTCAAGCTGGTCGGCGACAACTTCCTGACGCTCGATGGCGCGCCGATGGCTCCGAGTTGGTGGGATCGATGGCGTTGCGCCGTCTCTCCGAGACGAGCGAAGCGAGAGCCCGGGACCCATGACAACGTGCGGGCCGGAATGGGCGGCGCCGTTCCGCCTCTTTCGACCGCGTTGTCATGGAGCCCGGGCTCGCCTTCGGCGTCCCGGAAGACGGACGTCGGGGATCCATCGATCCGGCCCGCGAAGCGGGGGCGGATAAGGGAGGTTCAGGATCAGGCGCGCTGTCCGGATCGGCGCGGCGTCGCCGCGGCCCTATCCCGCAAAGCCCTCATCCGACCGGACTTCGTCGGGCATCCTTCTCCCCTTCAGCCCAGCAGCGCTTTCGCCTCCTTGGCGAACTCGGCCGCGATCTCGTCGTCGGCGAGGGCGAAGGCGACGTTGGCGAGGAGGAAGCCGAGCTTGGAGCCGGTGTCGTGGGTCTTGCCGTCGAAGCGCACGCCGTGGAACGCGGCCGTCTCGCTCAGCTTCTTCATGCCGTCGGTGAGCTGGATCTCGCCGCCGGCGCCCTTGCCGATGGTGGCGAGGATCTCGAAGATCTCCGGGCCGAGCACGTAGCGGCCGGAGATGATCGAGGTGGAGGGTGCCTGCCCTTGCGGCGGCTTCTCCACCATGCCGGTGATCGCGAACGTGTCGCCCTTGTCGTCGCCGATCGAGAGCACGCCGTACTTGTGAGTCTCGCTCGCCGGCACCTCCTCGGCGGCGATGATGTTGGCACCGCCGGTGGCCTTGTAGGCGGCGACGCACTGCGCGAGGCAGCGGCTACCCTTGGCGCCGGGCAGGGTGATCATGTCGGGCAGCACCACGGCAAACGGCTCGTCTCCGACGAGCTCGCGGGCGCACCACACGGCGTGGCCGAGGCCCAGCGGCGCCTGCTGGCGGGTGAAGGAGGTCGCGCCGGCCGCCGGCAGCTGCTTCTTCAGCAGCGCCTGCTGCGGTGCCTTGTCGCGCTCCTTGAGCAGAGCTTCGAGCTCGTAGGCGATGTCGAAATAGTCCTCGATCACCGCCTTGCCGCGGCCGGTGACGAAGATGAAATGCTCGATGCCGGCCTCGATCGCCTCGTCGACGACGTGCTGCAGCACGGGAGCGTCGACCACCGTCAGCATCTCCTTGGGCACCGCCTTGGTGGCGGGCAGGAAGCGCGTTCCCAGCCCGGCCACGGGGAACACGGCCTTGCGGATCTTTGCGGTCATGTCGCCTCCCTCGTGCCCGTCTGTCGCGGGCGCGAGGGAATTCGCAGATTAGGCGGAGGGGAGCAAGATAGGCCTGAAGGGAACGTCATCCCGGCGCCGCCCGCGCGCCGTCCGGAACGACGCCGGAGAGGGATGGCCTACCCCCCGTCGAGCGTGGTCTTGAGGATGGTGGCGAGGTCGTCCATGCGGAACGGCTTCTGCAGCACCGGACGCTCGGCATGGCCGCTGGGGATGCCGGACCGGCCGTAGCCGGTCGTGAAGATGAAGGGACATCCGCGCTCGGCCAGCAGGTCGGCGACCGGATCGATCTTCTCCGACCCGAGGTTGACGTCGAGCAGGGCGCAATCCACCGGGGCGCGTCCGATCAGATCGAGCGCATCGGACACCTGCCCGACGGTGCCGGCATGCGCGAAGCCGAGCTCGTCCAGCATGTCTTCCAGCGTCAGGGCGATGAAAGGCTCGTCCTCGACGATCAGGATCAGTGACTTGTCGCCCCCGTTGCTCATGGATTCCGATCGTATGAAATGTGTAGTCCCCGTAGCGCGCGGGACGTTGCCCCCGAAGCGCCGCAATGTCCAGTCCAACGACGGCGGAAGCGTTGCCGCAGGCCGAAGCCGGCGCAATAACATCGGTCTATGCCGTTGCTACGCTCGCTCCAGCGCGAGCGGCAGGGCGACGGCGGCGACCAGCCATCCCAAGATTGTCAGCGAACCACCGACCGGCGCGGCGAACGGGATCGGCACGAGATCGGCGAGCGCGTGCAGCGCGAGGTGGCCGGAGAAGAGCAGGGTGCCGAGCGCGATCAGCGAGGCCGCGACCATGAGAGGGAGGGCGCGGCGCGCCCCGGCC
>CAZZWW010000291.1:0-4228 GCA_964657815.1 Vulcanimicrobiota bacterium
CCTGCGCTTCGGCCTGCCGCGCGATCCCGCGCTGGCGCATCGGCTCGACCGCGACACGTCGGGCTGCCTGGTGCTCGGGCGGCATCGGAAGGCGCTGGAGAAGCTCGGGCTCCTCTTCAAGCAGGGCAAGATCGCCAAGACCTACTGGGCGGTGGTGGGGGGCGAGCCCGACGCCGACGAAGGCTTGATCGACCTGCCGCTCGGCCGGCTCGACGCCGAGCGCGGCTGGTGGATGAAGGTCGATCCCGCGGGACAGCCGGCGCGGACGCGCTGGCGGGTGTTGGCGAGGGGCGGCGGCCGTGCCGCCCTGGCGCTCGAGCCTCTGACCGGGCGCACGCACCAGCTGCGGGTGCACTGCGCCGCGCAGGGCTGGCCGATCCTCGGCGATCCCATCTACGGCCCGGGTCGCGGGGGCGCCGTGCCCCTGCAACTGCTGGCCCGCGCCATCGCCGTACCGCTCTACAAGAACCGCGATCCCGTGGCGGTCGAAGCGCCGGTTCCGCCGCACATGCGCGAGGCGCTCGACGCGCTCGGCGTCACGCGATGAGGAGACGGCGGCGGTGCTTGGCGGCATAGAGCACGCGATCGGCGCGGGCGACGATGTCGCCGACGCTGCCGTCGCCTGACTGGCGCACTGCGGAACCGCAGCTCGCCCCGACGACGATCATGGCGCTTCCGACGATGAACGGCTCGAGGAAGGCGGCCTCGATCTCTCGGCCGAGAGCATCGATGCGCTCGGGCGTCGTGGCCGGCAGCAGCACGGCGAACTCGTCGCCGCCGATGCGCGCGAGCAGGTCGCCGGGCGCGACGAGCGCGGCGAGGCGGCGCCCCACCTCGCGCAGGAGATCGTCGCCGACGTGATGGCCGTGCCGGTCGTTGACCGGCTTGAAGTCGTCGAGGTCGACGACGAGCACGCCAAGGCGGCGCTCGACCTCGTCGTCGAAGCAGCGTTCCGCCGCCTGGTCGAAGGCGCGGCGGTTGCCGACGCAGGTCAGGATGTCGGTTGCCGCCTCTTTCTCGAGCCGCATCATCGTCAGCTTGCGCTCGGTGATGTCGACCACGATGCCGACGACATGCGTAGCATGGCCGCAGGCGTCGCGAACGGGACGGCGGCACGTCTGCAGCCAGCGCATGCGGCCGTCGTGCGTGAAGACGCGGAACTCGACGGTGACCTCGTGCTCGCCGTCCGGTATGTCGAGCCTGAGATCGTCGGCATGAATGTGGCCGACGTACTCGGCGAGGTTCAAGGAAGCGCAGCCCGGTCCTGCGATCTTCTCGGCGAGCCGGCGCGATGTCTTGAACTCGCGCGTCGCAAGGTCGAGCGTCCAGAAACCGCCGTCGAGCGCCTCGACAGCGAGCGCCGGCAGGTCGGTTGGAGCCTCGTGCTCGCAGCGGCTGCAGATGCCATAGATGAACGCCGGACGTCCATCAGCGCCGGCGACGGGAAACAGCGTGGTCCGCCAGGTTCGCATCTCGGCGCCGACCTGTGTGCTCGTCGAGTAGCATACGGCCTCGCCGGCGCAGCACGCGAGGTATCTCTCCACGATCCGGGCGGCGACCTCGGCTGGAAAAACGTCCTGCGGAGTCAGGCCCGGCTGGAACGCCGCGGTGAAGCCCGCGAGGGCCACGGCAGCGCGGTTGGCGTCGAGAAAACGGAAGGCACTCCCGTCGACGGCGACGCTGTAGGCGGCGGCATGGATCGCGTGGATGTCGAACATGTCCGGCAACAGCTTGGCTCGAATCGCTGCAGCCTATCTGCGAGCACTTAACGTTCCGTCGCGTCAACCTGGACTCAGGCGGCGATCTTAGCGAAGACGGCGACGACCCGCTCGTAGACCTCGCGCTTGAAGGGGATGACGAGTTCGGCCAGCTCGTCCATTCGTGCCCAGCGCCACGTCTCGAATTCCGGCTTGAAGCCGCCCGGCGGCGCTACGACGTTGATCTCGCTCTCCGGCCCGGTGTGGCGTAGCGCGAACCAGCGCTGGCGCTGGCCCTTGTAACGGCCGCGCCACGAGCGCCGCGAGGCGTCGACCGGGAGATCGTAGGAGTACCAGTCCGGAGCCTCGGCGAGCTTCTCGACCGAGGTGATCCCGGTCTCCTCGGCAAGCTCGCGCAAGGCCGCGGTGTAAGGATCCTCGCCGGGATCGATGCCGCCCTGCGGCATCTGCCAGAGATGGGCGCCTCCAGCGTCGTTGCCCCGTTTGGGGCGACGCTTGCCGATGAACACCAGTCCCTCGGCGTTGAAGAGCATGATGCCGACGCAGGGCCGGTACAGCCAGACATCCTCGTTGCGGCTCATCGCGTGGCTGCCGCCTGTGCCGGATCGGCGGCATGCGCCAGCGCGCTCACCGGCACGAGTACGACGCCCTTGCCGCCGACCTCGGCGGCGAAGCGGGAGATCGTGCCTAGATGCTCGGGGAGGCCACTCGCCATACCGATCGCCCTGCCCTTGCGCTTGGCGATGGCGACGAGCTGGTCGAGATTGGCACGCACGACGGCGGGATCGGATGTGGCGTCGAGAACGAGGTCGGTCTTCGCGAACTCGACATTGAGGTCCGGCGCGAGACTCTCGGCCAGGGATTGCCGCGACGTGCCGTCGTCGAGGTAATAAAGGTGGCGCGCCCCGATCGTCCTCAGCACGGCGTTCATCGCTCCGGCGTCGGCAGTCACGGGCGCCCCAAGCAGGTTGACGACCCCGTCGTAGCCCGAGAAGCGGTCCATCAGCCAGGCAAGGTCACCCTTGAGGAGCTCGGCCGGCGCGTCGGGCCGCAACGCGTGGGGACCGGGGCTGGCGCCGCGCTCGTTGCGCATCGGCAACTGCAGAAGCACCTCGTGGCCCTTGGTCTTGGCCGCCGCGACGTTGGTCGCGATGGCCGTGCCGTACGGCAGGAAGGCGAGGGTGACGGCTGCCGGCATCGTCTCGATGGCCGTGCGCGTGGCGCCGGCATCGAGGCCCATACCGGACACGAAGATCGCGATGCGCGGCTGGGCAGGCGGCGATGGAGCAGCCACTGAGGGCTTGACGCCGGGCGTCGGCACGCCGCGCGCCTTGCCGAGCGGGTCGTCGATCGCGCGGCTGACGTCGATCACCAGCGGCCCCGTGGCAGCCGCAGCCGGTGCGGGGCCGGCTCCAGCGCCGCGGTACACCATGACGCCGCGCTCTAGGCTGCCGGTCTGCGTGCCCTCAGGCGCCGTTGGCGCGGCGGGGCCTTTAGCGGAGGACGCCGCCGCCGTGACGCTCCCGGTCGGTGTCGGGTCGAGAGTCACAGGACGCAGCGCTTTGGGCACAGGAGGCGGGATATCGGCGACAACATACGGCCGCCCGCCACGCGGATCGGCGCCGATAAGCACCATCGCCACAGCACCGGCTACCGTGGCGATGAGCACACCGCCGACGAGCAGGACCACCGGACGCCGTCGAGGCGGCGGCGGAGTCATGCCCAGCGGGGCGTTCAGGTCCATCCAGGAATCCTCGTGATCGTCGCAGCCAGCCCGAATCGCCGAAGCCGGCGCATGATGTCATCGTGCGCCGGGCCGAAATCGATCGCAAGCTGCCAAGGAACGGGCTGGCGGCAACGTGTGGACGGCGCCGCGCCTATTGCACCTTCGCGGGAGGCGCCGTCTTCGGCACGCCGCCGGTCGTCGGCGCTTCCGGCGCCGCAGCGCCTGGCTTGACCTCGGTGGCGAGCGGCTGCGTCGGCTTCGGCGCCGCGGGCGCGTTGGACGAAGTCTTGACGCCGCGCAGCAGGTCTTCCGCCGCGATGAGCTGCGTATCCTTGGCAGGATCGGTCGGCACGTAGGCCGACGAGCCGTGGCCCTCGTCACCGGTCTGGGTCAGGTGGCCCTTCAGCGAGGCCTCGCCCTTGGTGTCGTCCTTGCCCTTGATGTCGGCTGGCACGTCTTCCTGCACGACCACGTCGGGCTCGATGCCCTTGGCCTGAATGGAGCGACCCGAGGGCGTGTAGTAGCGCGCCGTGGTCAGGCGGATAGCGCCGTTGGACTGACCCAGGGGGATGATGGTCTGCACCGAACCCTTGCCGAACGAGCGCGTGCCCATGATCGTACCGCGCTTGTGGTCCTGCAGGGCACCGGCAACGATCTCGGAGGCCGAGGCCGACCCACCATTGATCAGCACCACCAGCGGCTTCCCATGCGAGATGTCGCCGGGCCGCGCGTTGTAGCGCTGGGTCTCGTCGGCGTTGCGGCCGCGCGTCGAGACGATCTCGCC
>CAZZWW010000292.1:0-4218 GCA_964657815.1 Vulcanimicrobiota bacterium
GCCAGGATCGCGGCGGCGCGGTCGCCGATCTCGACGATCTCGGCCGGGCCGCCGGCGGCGCCGTCGAGGATCGCGCGGCGGATGGCGGCGGGCTCCTCCGAGCGCGGATTGTCGTCGGTCACGATCACGCGATCGGCGGCGCGCGCCGCGATGGCGCCCATGATCGGCCGCTTGCCCTGGTCGCGGTCGCCGCCGCAGCCGACCACCACCGCGAGCTTGCCGGTGGCGAGCGGGCGCAGGGTCTCCAGCACCTTCTCCAGCGCGTCGGGCTTGTGGGCGTAGTCGACGAAGACGGGGGCGCCGTGCTTGCGGCCGACCAGCTCGAGCCGGCCCGGCGCACCCTCCAGGCTGGCGAGGGCCGCCAGCACGTTCTCCGCCGGCGCGCCGGTGGCGATGCAGAGCCCGGCGGCGACGAGCGCGTTCTGGACCTGGAACTCGCCGGCGAGCGGCAGGCGCGCCTCGATACGGTGGCCGTCGGCGTCGAGCACCAGCACGGCGGCGAGGTCGTCGGGCCGCGCCTCGATCAGGCGCAGCCGGGTGCCGGCACGGCCAACGGAGAAGACCGGCAGGCCACGGGCCTCGCAGGCGGTGGTCACCTCCCCGGCGACGTCGCTGTCGGCGTTGATCACGGCCGCCGCGCCCTCGGGCAGCAGCGTGGTGAAAAGTCGAAGCTTGGCTTGGAGATAGTCGTCGAGGTTCGCGTGATAATCGAGATGGTCGCGCGACAGGTTGGTGAAGGCGGCGGCGGCGAGGCGCACGCCGTCGAGGCGGCGCTGCTCGATGCCGTGCGACGAGGCTTCGAGGGCGAGATGCGTCACGCCTTCGCCCGCCAGCTTGTCGAGCGTGGCGTGCAGTGTCACCGGATCGGGCGTGGTCAGCGAGCCGTAGGTGCTGCCGGACGGCGCGACGATGCCGACCGTGCCGAGCGAGGCCGCGGGATGGCCGAGATGCGCCCAGATCTGCCGGCAGAACGCGGCCACCGATGTCTTGCCGCTGGTGCCGGTGACGGCGGCGATCGTCGCCGGTTGGTGCGGATGGAACGCCGCGGCGGCCTTCGCCAGCGCGTGGCGGACGTCGTCGACGAGGAGGCAGGCGACGCCCGCCGGCATCGTTCCGGGCGGAGCGCGCTCCGCGACGATCGCCACCGCACCTTTCGCGATCGCGTCGGCGACGAAGCCGCCGCCGTCGGCCTTCGTGCCCGGAACGGCGAAGAAGGCGAAGCCTGGACGCACGGCACGGCTGTCGGCGGTCAGGCCGGTGACCTCGGTGTTGCCGAGGCCCGAGGGGCAGGCGGTCTCCGGCAGCAGGGTCGCGAGCCGCGTCAGTGTTCAGCTCCGGGATGTTGCGGGGTGTTGGCCTGCCCATAGCCCATCCGGGCCAGCAGCGGGAAGGGCTGGGTCGGCAACTGGATCTGCGGCGGCAGGCCGAGCAGCGGCGTCACGCGCTCGATGATCTGGCCCGTGACCACGCCCGAGTTCATCGCGGCGGTGTGGTAGCCACCGTCGCCGGCGACCGCCTGCGGCTCGTCCATCAGTGTCAGGAACAGGTACTTCGGCTTGTCGGCCGGCAGCACCGCCATGAAGGTCGTGAACACCTTGGTGTGGTCGTAGTGGCCGTGGACGAGCTTGTCGGCCGTGCCGGTCTTGCCGCCGATGAAATAGCCCGGAATATTGGCCTTCTTGGCCGAGCCGATCTCGGCGTTGAGCCGCATCAGGTAGCGCAGGCTCTCCGACACTTCGGGGCGCACCACGCGCGGCGCGTCGGCGCGGGCCTCGTCCTCGGTGCGCTTGAGGAAGGTCGGCTTGATGAGCTGGCCGCCGTTGGCCAGCGCGCCCACCGCCATCAGCGCCTGCAGCGGCGCGACGTTGAGGCCTTGGCCGAAGGCGATGGTGATCGTGTTGAGCTCGCCCCAATGCTTGGGCACCAGCGGCTCGGCCGATTCCGGCAGCTCGGTGCGCAGGCGGGTCAGCTGGCCCATCTTGCGCAGGAACGCCTGGTGGCCGGTGACGCCGACCATCATCGCCATGCGCGCCGTGCCGATGTTCGAGGAATGCACGAACACCTCGGGCACCGTCAGCATCCTATGCGTGGCGTGGAAGTCGTGGATGGTGAAACGGCCGTAGTGCAGCTCGTTGCGGGCGTCGAGCTGCGAGCGCAGCGTGACCTTGTTGTTCTCCAGCGCCATGGCGATGGAGATCGCCTTGAAGGTCGAGCCCATCTCGTAGACACCGACGGACAACCGGTTGATGTTGTTCGGGTTCAGGGCGTCGGCCGGCGAGTTCGGATCGAAGTCCGGGAGAGACGCCATGGCGACGATCTCGCCGGTGTTGACGTCGAGGATCGCGGCGGCACCGGCCTTGGCGTGGAACTTCTCGATGCCCTTGGAAAGCTCGTCGCGCACGGCGTAGGTGGCGCGCAGGTCGAGCGAGGTCGTCAGCGGCTTCAGGTCGGTGGCGGCGACCTTGAAGCCCATGCCGGTCAGGTCCGAGAGGCCCTGGTTGTCGAGGTATTTCTCCAGGCCGGAGATGCCGACGCCGTCGAGGTTGGCGAAGCCGAGCACATGGGCGGCGATCGGGCCGTTGGGGTAGACGCGCTTGTTCTCGGGCAGGAAGCCGACCCCGGGCAGCCCGAGGTGGAACACCTCCTGCTGCTCCTTGGCGCTGACGGCGCGCTTCACCCAGACGAAGCCCTTGTTGGAGGCGAGCTTGCGGCGCAGCTCCGAGGCGTTGACGTCGGGCAGGGCGGCGGTGAGCAACTCGGTCGCCTCGTCCTTGTCGACCAGGCGCCGGGGCTCGGCGAAGATGCTCATCACCTTGATGTCGGTCGCCAGCACCTCGCCGTTGCGGTCGAGGATGTCGGGACGCGCGGCGGCGACCTGGTCGGAGCCGGCGACGCGGACCTTGTCCGCTTCCGGCGGCTTCAGGCCGAACATCACGAGCCGGGTGACGATGATGCCGAAAAGCAGGGTGAACGCCACGGCGACGACGCGCGTGCGTCCCGGTGTCTTGTCGAGGCGGGGCTCGAACAGGCTGCGAAGGAAGCGCATCGGCGAAAAGCGCCTGCGCGGGGAGGCGGGCTTGTCGCTCATCGCTGCGCCTTCTTGGCCGGCTTGCCGGAGGAGGGCGTCGCGCTGGCGGGCGAGGCGTCGCTCGGCGTGTTGGTGGGCTCGGCGAGGCCGAGGTCGGCCAGTTCGCGGCCGATCGCGTCGACCCGCGCCGCGGTGGAAGGCAGGGCGTCGACCGGCACGATCTGGGTCAGCTGCAGCGGCTGCAGTTGCGTCAGCTTCTCGGCCAGCGCCTGGACGCGCTCGGGCCGGGTCAGGTTGGCCCAGTCGGCGCGCAGCAGGCCGATCTTGTCCTGCTCCTTCTTGATATCGGCCCTGAGGCTCGCGACCGTCTCGGCGTGGAGCATCGTCTTGTATTTGATCGAGTAGGCGTAGATCGCCGAGCCGATCAGCGCCGCGATGGCGACGAGGTTGAGGATGCGGATCATGTCGGCTTCCCGGTGTGCGGCAGGAGCGAGAGGTTGCGCAGCGCCGGCTCGACCGCGAGCGCGGGATTGTCGGTGCGGATGCCGACGCGCAGCTTGGCCGAGCGCGCCCTGGGATTGACGGCGCATTCCGCCTCGCCCGGCACGATCGGCTGGCGCTTCGGCAGGGTGAAGCTCGGTGGCGTGGCGGCGGGCTCGCCCGGCAGGCGGCGGCCGGCGGCCACGCCCTTTCCGGAGCGGGGCGCGAAGAACAGCTTGGCGATGCGATCCTCCAGCGAGTGGAAGGTCACCACGGCGAGTCGGCCGCCCGGCGCCAGCACGCGCTCGGCCGCGGCAAGGCCGGCGACGAGCTCGCCCAGCTCGTCGTTCACCGCGATGCGCAAAGCCTGGAAGGTGCGGGTCGCCGGGTGGATCTCGGTCGGCTTGTGCGGCACGACGCGGGCGATCATCTCGGCCAGCGGTCGCGTGGTGAGGAAGGGCGCGGCCTCGCGGTCAGCCACGATCGCGCGGGCGACGCGGCGCGACAGCCGCTCCTCGCCGTAATGGTAGAGGATGTCGGCCAGCGCCTCCTCCGAGGCCTTGTTGACGAGGTCGGCGGCGCTCGGCCCGTCGCCGCCCATGCGCATGTCGAGCGGCCCGTCGCGGCGGAACGAGAAGCCGCGCTCGGCTTGGTCGAGCTGCATGGAGGAGACGCCGATGTCGAGCGCGACGCCGTCGAAGGGTCCGAGC
>CAZZWW010000293.1:0-4204 GCA_964657815.1 Vulcanimicrobiota bacterium
GTGGTTGATCTTGATGATCTTGACCTTGACCGTCTGGCCGATGTTCAGCACTTCGGTCGGGTGGTTGACCCGGCGCCAGGCGATGTCGGTGACGTGGAGCAGGCCGTCGATGCCGCCCAAGTCGACGAAGGCGCCGTAGTCGGTGATGTTCTTGACCGTGCCGTCGATCACCATGCCCTCTTCGAGGTTGGCGACGATCTCGTGGCGCTGCTCGGCGCGGCTCTCTTCGAGCACGGTGCGGCGCGAGACGACGATGTTGCCGCGGCGGCGGTCCATCTTCAGAATCTGGAACGGCTGCGGGATGTTCATCAACGGGGTGACGTCGCGCACCGGGCGGATATCGACCTGCGAGCGCGGCAGGAAGGCCACGGCGCCGTCGAGGTCGACGGTGAAGCCGCCCTTGACCTGGTTGAAGATCACGCCCTCGACCTTCTCCTGGGCCTCGAACGCCTTCTCGAGCTTGACCCAGCTCTCCTCGCGGCGCGCCTTGTCGCGCGAGATGACGGCCTCGCCCAGCGCGTTCTCGATGCGCTCGAGATAGACCTCGACCTCGTCGCCGACGACGATGTCGCCCTCGCGGCCCGGTCCCTGGAATTCCTTGAGGGCGACGCGGCCCTCCGTCTTGAGGCCGATGTCGATGACGGCGACATCCTTCTCGATGGCGACGACTCGGCCCTTGATGACCGAGCCTTCGAAGGCCTCGTTCTCGCCGTAGCTCTCGTCGAGCAGTGCCGCGAAATCGTCACGCGAGGGCGTGTAGGTCGAAACGTCTGACATTCATTCTCCTGGAATGACCCTTACGGGCCGGCGCCGGCGGTTCGTGGGTTTCGGAAAAGCTCCGGTCCGCCGGTGCCCTCGGGTGGAGGGCCACCGCATCGAAAAGGACGCGAGCCGGCGCATGGACGGCGGACGAAGCTTCAGGTGAGGGGCCCATCTAGCAAGCAGGGCGCGACGCGGCAAGCTTGCAACGACGCATGGACGCATCTACGTCTCGAGACCAAAGATCGCCGGTCGTCGCCGCTCGGAAGACTGGGATGAGACGGTCTCGCGAGCCCTGACATTCGGCCCTGCCAAAGTCAGGGTACCGCGACAAAAACATGGGCCAAAGTCAGGGTACCGCGACAAAAAACCCTGCCACCGGCGCGTTCGTCGACAAGCGTCGTTTCCACGTTGCCGTTCGCCGACATCGGCGTGACGACACAAAAAAAGCCGGCACCGAGGGCGCCGGCCGCATCGACGTTGGCTTGCGGCGGAAGCGGCGGGATCAGATCTTGCTGAGCGCCAGAAGCCGCGCTTCGACCTTCGGCAGTTCGCGCTTGGCGGCGGCGACCAGCACCTCGTCGTCGCCGTGGGCCACGTAGGTCTCGTAATCGGCGCGCAACTGGCTCAGCGCGTCGACCTGCTTCAGCCACAAGGCGTCGTCGAAGCTCCGGCCCTGAAGCCGGGCGAGGCTCGCGACATCGCCCTGGCCGAGCGCGGTCCGACCGTTGGCAGCCTGGCCGAGCGGCGGGACGGTCGCGGCAGACCGGCCGGTCACCACGGCATCGGCGTCGGGCGAGGCGGCAGCCAGACGCGTCGGCGCCACGCCATCCAGCATCTCGGCGGTGCGGAAGGCGTCGGCGATCTCGGCCTTGGCGAAGGCGCGGACGGCGGGGGTCTTGCTGTGCGTCGAGGCGAGCTTGCCGGATTGGTCGAGGAAGGCGGCGTTGGCTTTCACGTTCGCCATGAAGAGGTCGGTCACGGTCGACGCGGCGAAAGCCGGCGTGCAGGAGACGACGCAAGCCGCGAGCGCGGCAACGAGCTTGACGTTCGACATGGCGCTAACCCCTCAGTAAGCGAAAATAGAACAACGCAGGAGCTACTTGGTTCCTACGTCCGCATTGCCGCCGGAACCGCAGACGCGCAGCCCCCGTTCGCCCGCACAAGGGTTCCGAGGAGCAGGCCATGTCGCAGGTACATTACCAAGTTATCGAGCACGACGGCGGATGGGCCTACAAGGTCGGCGACGTGTTCTCCGAGACTTTCCGCAGCCACGACGACGCCCGGGACGCGGCGCAGCGCGCCGCTGCGGAACAGCAGCGCGCCGGCGACAGCGAGCCGATCGAGTATCAGGACGCCGACGGCAAGTGGAAGGTGGAGGACGCCAGCGGCGACGACCGTCCGAGCACCGATGTCGAGGGATGATCGCCCGGCGATGGTGGCGCGTTGGACGGAGCTGACGCGCGAGGTGCTGCCGGCGATGGCGCAGGCGCGGCATTGGCCGATCAGCCTCGACCATTGCTTCATGCGCGTGTGCCTCGATGCGGCGCTGGGCTCGCCCTGGACCGTGACCGTCGACCGCCCGGCGGTGCGCATGATGAGCCAGGCGCAGCTCGGCGCCGCGATCGCCGTCGCCGAGTCGATCGTCGCCGACCCCAGCCTCCTGCCGGCCTTGAACGCCGCCAGCCTGCGCGGCCGTCGCGCGGCGCGGCTGGAGCGGGCGGCGTGACGCTGGCGCGCGAGCGTCGGCGGGTGCGGGCGCGCAACGCCGCCACCTTCCTCTACGTGCCGTTCGGGGTCCTTCACGTGCTGGCGCCGGACAAATTCCTGCCGATCATGCCGCCGGCCGTGCCGCTGAAGCGGCAGGTGGTCATCGCCACCGGCGTCGCCGAGATCTTCGGCGGCCTGGGGCTTTTGCTGCCGCGCACGCGCAAGGCGGCGGCGATCGGCCTGGCGCTCTACGCCGTCGGCGTCTACCCCGCCAACGTGTACCACGCGGTTGCCCGCAAACACGTGCCGCCGATCCCCGACAGCTGGTGGTACCACGGGCCAAGGCTCGCGCTGCAACCGGTATTCGTGTGGTGGGCGCTGTATGCCGGTGGACTGCTTGGTTTGGACTAATTTTCCCGGTCTTGATCTATCCTCTCGATCTTGAACCCTACTAATTTCTCGGTATCCAACCAGTGAATTTTGGGTTCTAACGACATGCTGTAATTTTGTAGACTTGGAACATTACTTCTAGATCCATACTCTCGCCGATCTGTTCCGTACGAAGTCTCAAACGATAAGTGAGACTCAGCTAGAGTTCCAACCCTTGCGACCACGGTGCCTGCGGCATCACAAATCTCCGAGCCCTGATGAAAGTTGCCCATTACAACGCCGGAATTGTCACCCAGCTTCAGGCATGCCCTAGATCCTCTTGCTATAGTCCAAGCGGACGCGGCCTTGACTTCGTTTCCTTGAACCCGTTCTTTGCGGAAATTCGAAATCAGGTCAAACATTTTTTGACCATTCTCGCCTACGGCGACAAGACCGCCTAGCAGCGCAGCAACTCCGCCCAGCCAATAAAGAGGTTTTGCAAATGCGCCTTGAGATGTTGAAGACTTTGGCTCAGGGTCGTTCGACATGGAAGCTTCTCGACTTTAGGTGTTCGTATCTTTTTGCAATCCCATGCTCAGTTCTTCAGAGTAGCGCTTTCAGCCGCTTTGCCACCTTCAGCGCGTAGTACGTCAGCACACCGTCGCAGCCGGCACGCTTGAAGGCGATGAGGCTTTCCATCATCGCGCGCTCCCCGTCGATCCAGCCGTTGCGGGCGGCAGCCTCGATCATCGCGTACTCGCCGGAGACCTGGTAGGCGAAGGTCGGCACCTGGAACGTGTCCTTCACCCGGCGGATAATGTCGAGGTAGGGCAGGCCGGGCTTCACCATCACCATGTCGGCGCCCTCCTCGATGTCGGCGGCGACCTCGCGCAGCGCCTCGTCCGAATTGGCCGGGTCCATCTGGTAGGTGCGCTTGTCGCCGACGAGCACCGCCTTGGTGCCGATGGCATCGCGGAACGGCCCGTAGAAGGCGCTGGCGTACTTGGCCGCGTAGCTCATGATCTGGACGTGCTCGAAGCCTTCGCCGTCGAGCGCCGAACGAATCGCGCCGACGCGGCCATCCATCATGTCGGAGGGCGAGATGATATCGCAGCCGGCGCGCGCCTGGTTGAGCGACTGGGCGCAGAGCAGGTGCACCGTCTCGTCGTTGAGGATCTCCTCGCCCGCCATCACGCCGTCGTGGCCGTGGGTGGTGTAGGGGTCGAGCGCGGCATCGGTCACCAGGCCGATCGTCGGGACCTCGGCCTTGATGGCCCGCAGCGCCCGGCAGACGAGGTTGTCGGGGTTGGTGGCCTCGCGGCCGCGCGGGTCCTTGGCGGACGGATCGGTCATCGGGAAGAAGCAA
>CAZZWW010000294.1:0-4188 GCA_964657815.1 Vulcanimicrobiota bacterium
CGATGTCGCCGGCGGCGACGACACGCTTCCATCGCAGCGCGGCGGCGATGGCGAGCACGCCGGTGCCGGTGCCGACGTCGAGGACGCGGCGCGGCAGCCGGCGGCGCGCCACCGTGTTGAGCGCGGCGAGGCAGCCGCGCGTCGTGCCGTGGTGGCCGGTGCCGAAGGCCAGCGCCGCCTCGATCTCGATGCCGATGTCGCCGACGCCGACTCGCGAGCGCCCGTGCGAACCGTGGACGACGAAGCGGCCTTCGCGCACGGCCTCCAGGCCTTCGAGCGAGGCGGCGACCCAGTCGCGCTGCTCGACGCGGGAGAAGGCGGCGGTGGCGGCGAGTTCGTCACCGCAAGCGGAGGCGACGAGCCGGCGGACCTCGAACTCGTCCGGCTCTTTACCGAAGTAGATCTCGACGAGCCACGGCTCGCCGTCGTTCCAGGTCCGGGTGGAGATCGTTTCCTCGAAGGCCGCGGCGGCGGTCTCGGCCGGGTCGAAGAACTCGGTCACGATGTCGACGACGCGTCGCGCATCGGCCTCGCCGCATCGGAGCCGCATCACGTGGGCGGCATTGTTGGGCGGCAGGCCTTCGAGCATGGCGGGCGGCTAGCACGTCCGGCCGCCGGCCCGCAAACCTCAGGCCCTCTGCGAGACCTGCGGTGCGGTGTGCTTGTCGTCGAGCGAGGCCTTGACCACGCAATAGCCGGTCGCGCCGCGGTAGGCCAGGTAGGAGCCGCTGGCCAGCGCCAGCATGCTGAGGAACACGTTGGGCCGCGGCTGCGCGGCCATGGAGGTCAGGCCGAGGCCGACGACCACCGACAGAAGACGCTCGCCCGACGACAGATGCGGATCGGTGTTGGCATATTGCGACAGGTCGAAAGCCATGGAGGCCCTCCTCGGGTGAAAGACGGCTCGGGCCGCGTGTGGCGCAATGCCCGCCTGCCGCACGGGGTTCCGGCCGCGCCGGGCCTTGGCCCATTTACAAGGTGCGCGCTCTTCGGCCTTCGCCTATGGTCGCCGCGTCGGGATGGCGAGGCGCCGCCCCGGGGGGAGCCGATGCTGAAGACGTTGACGTCGCCGACCGAAGGTTCCGTGGGGGAGCAGGAGTTCCGCGACGCGCTTCGTCTCTTCGCCAGCGGCGTCACCGTGATCACCACGCCCGACGGTAGCGGCGGCGTGCATGCCATGACCGCGACGGCCTTTTCTTCGCTGTCGCTGCGTCCGCCGCTCGTGCTGGTCGCCGTGGCCCGCGACTCGCGGTGCCATCGGCTGATCACGGAGGGGCGGCGGTTCGGCGTCAGCATTCTCTACGATCATCAGACGGAGGTGGCGCGTCACTTCGGCAAGCAGGGTCTGGCGGACCATCCGCCGGCCTTCGTGATGCTCGACGGCGTGCCGGTGATCGAGGGTGCCATGGCGATGCTGGCCTGTGCACTGGAGGAGCCGGTCGAGGGCGGCGATCATTCCATCTTCGTCGGGCTCGTCACCGCCGCGGGGGCGCGGCCCGGATCGCCGCTGCTTCACTTTGACGGACGCTATCGCACGCTGCACGACCTAAGCTAGCAACGCGGAGTCGAGGGGCCAAGACCGCTCACCGCCAAGGATGGAACTCCGCGTGCACCTGCCCGCTCGGCCGATCGAACAGACCGAATGCGACAAGGAGCTGGTTCATATCCCCGGCGCGATCCAGCCGTTCGGCGTTCTGGTGGCCTTCAGCCTTCCCACCTGGGCGATCGCGCACGTCTCGGTGAATGCTCCGGCGCTGTTTGGCGCCGCGTCGTCCGAGGCGATGATCGGCGGCGCGATGGAGACCGTGCTGTCGCCGGCGATCATCCACGACCTGCGCAACACCTTCCAGGCGGCGATGATCTCGGGCTTCGCCGAGCGCCTCGCCGGCCAGGCCGTCGGCGTCGACGGCGAACCGCACGACATCCTCATCCATCCCTCCGGCCAGATCGCGGTGGCGGAGTTCATCCCGGTCGCCGGTGCCGACACGATCCGCACCGATCCGGCGGCTCTGGTGAAGACGATCATCGAGCGGCTGCGGCGCACCACGTCGTTCAAGGCCTTTCTCGTCTCGGCCGCCCGGCAGGTCCGGGCCGTGACCGGCTACGACCGGGTGATGATCTACAAGTTCCTGGAGGACGACAGCGGCGAGGTCGTCGCCGAGGCGCTGCGCGCCGGCATGCCGCCGTTCCTCGGCCTGCACTATCCCGCCAGCGACATCCCGGCCCAGGCGCGCGCGCTGTTCCTGCGGCAATGGCTGCGCATGATCCCGCGTGTCGACGGCACGCCGATCCAGGTGGTGCCGAAGCTGACGTCGAAGGGCCTGCCGCTCGATCTCAGCCTCTCGACGCTGCGGGCCGCCTCGCCGATCCACCTTCAGTACCTGCGCAACATGGGCAGCGCGGCGACGCTGACGGTGTCGATCATCGACGGCGAGCGTCTCTGGGGCATGATCGCCTGTCACCACGACACGCCCCGGCGCATCTCCTCCTCGATGGCATCGGCCGTCGAGCTGTTCGCGCAGGTGTTCTCCGGCCTGATCGAGGCCAAGGCGAACAAGGACGAACTGGCGTATTACGGGCAGGCGCGCGAGGTGCTCGACGCGCTGGTCGCCGGCATGGAGCCGGAGGAAACCATCTTCCAGAACCTGCGCGGCTTCGCCGAGCCGCTGAAGACGATGATCCCCTGCGACGGCATCGGCGTCTGGTCGGAAGGGCGATTCGAGGGCGACGGGATCGTGCCGCCGCCCGACGCGGTGGAGGAGCTGATCCGCTTCCTCGACACCAAGCGGGTCGACCGCTGCTTCTCCACCGACGGGCTGTCGAAGCTGCTGCCGGATGCCATGCGCTACGTCGACAAGGTCAGCGGCCTCGTCGCCGTGCCGTTCTCGCGCGCGCCCAAGGACTACGTGCTCTTGTTTCGCCGCGAGGTGGTGCAGACCGTGACCTGGGGCGGCGACCCGAACAAGGCCGTCACCAAGGACGGCGGCGGTCTCAGCCCGCGCGAGAGCTTCGCGGCCTGGAAGGAGCAGGTCGAGGGCCGCTCCCTGCCGTGGCGCCGTGGCGAGCTGGAGATGGCTGAGACGCTGCGAATCGCGCTGCTCGACGTCATCCTGCGCCGCGCGAACCTGGTCGACCGCGAGCGCCGCGCCGCGCAGGAGAGCCAGCTGCTGCTGGTCGCCGAGCTGAACCATCGCGTGAAGAACGTGCTGGCGGTGATCCGCTCGCTGGTGCGCCAGAGCCAGCAGGTCGCGACCTCGTTCGAGGGCTTCACCGCCGACCTGCAGTCGCGCATCCACGCGCTGGCCAAGGCCCACGACCTGCTGACCCAGGCGCATTGGAAGCAGGCGCCCCTGCGCGGGCTCGTCGAGGTCGAGGCCGAGGCCTGGACCGAGCCGGGCGATCCGCGCCTCGTGATGAAAGGGCCTCCGGTGATGGTGGAGGCGCGCGCCTACCAGACTCTGGCGCTGGTGCTGCACGAGCTGATGACGAATGCCGCCAAATACGGCGCGCTGAGCGTCAAGGACGGGCGGTTGACGGTCGCCTGGTCGCTGGAGAAGACCGGCGACCTCGTCCTGACCTGGACCGAGCGCGGCGGCCCGCAGGTCGAGCCGCCGACGCGGCGCGGCTTCGGCACGATCGTGATCGAGCAGTCGGTCCCCTTCGAACTGCAGGGCGAGGCCTCGATCGCCTATCCGCCCGAGGGCGTCTGCGCGCGCTTCAAGATCCCCTACGACTTCGTGGAAAAGGCCGAGGCGGACGCGGTGCGGGTGCAGGCGGTGCCGGTCCAGCGCGCCGACCTCAACGGCAAGAGCCTCCTGCTCGTCGAGGATTCGATGATGATCGCGCTCGACGCGCAGGCGATGCTGCAGAACTGCGGCGCCGAGGTCGAGCTGGTCGCCACCACCAACGACGCGCGGCGCGCCATCGAGCTCAACAGCTTCGACGCGGCGATCCTCGACGTGAACCTCTACACCGAGACGAGCTACCGCATCGCCGAGGAGCTGCAGGACCGCGCCATCCCCTTCGTCTTCGCCACCGGCTACGGCGAGCAGATCGTGGTGCCCGAGCGCTTCAAGGCCGTGCACGTCATCTCGAAACCCTACGCCGAGGACGCGCTCAGGGCGGCGTTGGCGGCGTAGAAGCGCATCCTGCCCGCGCCGATCCGAGATCCGTCATTGCGAGCGAAGC
>CAZZWW010000295.1:0-4168 GCA_964657815.1 Vulcanimicrobiota bacterium
CAACTCGGCGGAGCGGGCCAGCTCGTCGATCGAGATCGGCGCCGGCCCGAGCCGCTCCACCACGCGCGCGAGCGGCGCCCGTTCGTCCCGCGGCCGAGGTCGAGCGTTGCCCTCGGTCTCACGAAAGGCGAAGAGGTCCCTTGGCAGCGGCCCGTCCGGACGATGCGCCGGTTCGGAACCGTCGAGGTCGAGTTCGTCCCACAGCGCGGGCTCGTCGCGCGGCCCGGCATCCGAGAACAGGTCGTCGCCACCCCGTCTCGGCCCGCGGTCGGCGAGCGCACGAATCACGTCCTCGGCGCTCGTGCAGAAGGTGGCGCCGTCGCGGATCAGGTCGTTGGCGCCTTCGGCGCGAGGGTCCAGCGGCGAGCCGGGCACGGCGAAGACCTCGCGGCCCTGGTCGGCGGCAAAGCGTGCGGTGATCAGCGAGCCGGAGCGGCGTGCCGCCTCCACCACCACGGTGCCGAGCGTCAGGCCCGACACCAGCCGGTTGCGGCGCGGGAAGTCGCGGCCGCGCGCCTCCCAGCCGAAAGGCATCTCGCTCAAGGCGGCGCCGTCCTCCAGCAGCTTGTCCATGAAGGGACCCTGATCGGCGGGGTAGAGCCTGTCGTGGCCGCCGGGCAGCACGGCGACGGTGCCGGTGGCGAGAGCCGCGCGGTGGGCGCGGCTGTCGATGCCGCGGGCGAAGCCGGACACGATGACGTAGCCCTCCGCCGCCAGTTCGCGGGCGAGGCGTTCGGTGAAGGCGAGGCCCGCGGCCGAGGCGTTGCGCGAGCCGACGATGGCGATCGCGGGTCGCTCCAGCACGGCGGAGTGGCCGCGCACGGCGAGCACGGCAGGTGCGCTGTCGATCTCGCGAAGCAGAGCAGGAAAGCCCGGCTCGTCCAGGCAGAGGAAGCGCGCGCCCATCAGCCGCGCGATCTCCAGTTCGCGCTCGATGTCGCCGACGGCCGCAATGCGGATGGGGCGGCCGGGACCGTTCCTGCGGATGAGGTCAGGGAGAGCCTCGAGCGCCGCCTCGGCCGAGCCGAAGCGTTGCAGCAACGTCGAAAACGTGCGCGGCCCGATGTTCTCCGAACGCCACAGCCGCAACCAGGCGAAGCGGCGCGCGTCGTCGAACGGACGGCGCTCGCTCACGCCGGCTCGCGCCTTTTGCCGCCGATCCGGCTCTCGGTACCCGCGGAGAGCCGGCCGATGTTGGCGCTGTGCTTCCACCACAGCGCGATCGCCAGACCTGCGAATAGGATCGCCGCCTCCGGCCGATGCAGCAAGGCCAGCACGACCGGCGTCAGCGAACTGGCGACGAGCGCCGCTGCCGACGAGTAGCGGGTCAGGAGGGCCACGCCGAGCCAGACGGCCGCGAAGGCGAGCGCGGCTGGCCACGCCAACCCTATGAGGCAGCCCAGGAACGTGGCGACGCCTTTGCCACCGCGAAAGCTGAGGAACACGGGATAGAGATGACCGAGGAACGCGCCGCACGCGGCAGCCACGGCGAGGTGCACTGGCGCCGCGCCGTCGTCGAATCGAGCGGCGATCAACACCGGAATTGTTCCCTTGAGCGCGTCGGCAAGCAAGGTGATCGCCGCGAGGTCCTTGCGACCGGTGCGCAGAACGTTCGTCGCGCCGATGTTCCCCGAGCCGATGCCGCGGGGATCGGCGGCCCCGGCAAGACGAGTGACGATCACGCCGGACGGGATCGAGCCGGCGAGATATCCGGCGACGAGCGCGATGAGCGAGGCGAGCATGGCAGGATCCGAACCCGACGGGAGCCTATCCGTGGGGCCGGCCATAGGCAATTCGGGATGCCACGGACGGCCAGGTCATGCCACGCGTCGTTCGGCTGCGGCGGGCGGCGACGTCGGGCAACCTTCCATGACGACGCGATCGCGTCCCTCGCCCTTCGCGAGGTAGAGCGCCGCATCGGCCGCCTCGACCAGCCCCTCCGGTGCGATCGAGGCATCGGGGGTTCGGCAGGCGACGCCGATGCTGACCGTGAGGCGGCCGGACGGCGCCGCCGCATGGACGAGGTCCAAGGCATCGATGGAGGCCCGGATCGCCGCCGCCACGATCAGCGCACCCGTCCCGTTCGTCGCCGGCAGTAGAACGGCGAATTCCTCACCGCCATAGCGAGCGACAAGGTCGCCCGGGCGGTCGACGCAGGTCCCGAGCGCTGCGGCGATGGCGCGCAGCACGCGGTCGCCCTCCAGGTGACCGTAGGTGTCGTTGAAGCTCTTGAAGAAGTCACCGTCGAGCATCAGCAGCGACAGCGGGCTGCCGGCCCTCGCACCGCGTCGCCATTCCGCCTCGAGCACCTCGTCGAACCGACGCCGATTGGCGAGGCGCGTCAGGTAATCGGTGGAGGCGAGTTCGGCGAGCCGGAGCTCGGCCTCGCCGCGTCGCCGCAACTCACCGGCAAGGTTGAAGCCGAGCAGCAGGATGAGCGCGCTCAGAATGGCGAAGCCGGTTCCGATCACCAGCATCTCCCAGCGCCAGTTCGCGAAGATCTCGTCGGTCGAGAGCCCCACGGTCACGTAGAGCGGCAGAGTGCCGATGCGCCGGAAGGCGAAAAGTCGCTGGATGCCGTCCGTGCCCGAGATCCGGTGGTAGGTGCCGGCATCCTGCAAGAGGGCACCGGCGAGGATGTCGTTCATGACCTTGCGGCCGAGATATTTCTCGTCGACCGGAGCACGCGTCATGATCGTGCCGTCGCGCTTCAACAGCGTGATCGTGCTGCCCTGCGGCAGGTGGATCGAGGTGAACAGTCGCTCGAAGAAGGCCAGTTGGATCGTGCCGACCGCGATCCCGCTGAAACTGCCGTCGGCAGTCGGACGACGCCGGCTGATCGCCATGGACGGCGCATGCGTGATCCGGCTGACGAACGGACCGGCGACATGGACGCCGGGATCGGGACTGGATCTATGGGCGCGGAAGTACTCGCGGTCGGAGAGATCGAGGCCGATCACGCTCCGGTCCCGCGACGACTCGATCACGCGTCCGTCGCGATCGAGCACGAGAAGCCGCCCTAAATCCGACGCCTCGGCGGAATGGTCGAAGAGCGCCTTGCGTTTGAGAGCTTCGGGAAGAGCGAGGATGGCCGGATTTGCCGAATCCGTCGCGAGCGCCGAGAGTGACAGGTCGTAGACTTCGAACTCCCGAGCGATCGCGGTCTCGACGAGGGTCGCGACGTCGGTCCCGAAGGTCTTGGCGTCGCTCCAGGCATGCCGCCGCGTTTCGAAGACGATCATGCCGAAAATGGCCCAAATCGCCACGAGGCAGAGCGCGATCCGCAACGAAAACAACCGAGACGCGCGTCTCGACACGGTGTCGACGATCGAAACACCATGACTTGAAATAGAAGCCGTCATCGAAACTCCCGATGACGTAACGTAGCATCGCGACCCTAAGCAGAACTTAACAAGACATGAAGCTTTTGATCCATCTCATGCAGATTATCGGGTAAGTGGCTGGACCTTAGTGTCGCGTTAACCATGTCGCGTTCTTTTGTCGAGGATACCGCAACGGTCGCGTCCATGACATTCCCGCCCGCAACGTCTCGACACCGGCTGCGCATGCGCAGCATCGTCCTTCGTTTTGCGGGCGCTCTGCTCGTCCTCTGGGCGGTTGCGAGCGGCTACTTCATCGTCTTCCACGACAGCATGATCACCGGCCTGCTGCGCCGCCAGGCCGAGATGCAGTACGCCTACGAGGATCGAATCGCCGAGCTTCGTATCGCGTTGGAGGGCGCGAGCGCGCAGACGATCCGCGACAGCCAAGCCCAGGACGGCGCACTACGCGACTTGGCGGTGCTCGGCGCCAAGCTCGAGGCGCGTGCCGACACCCTTGCAGCGCTCATCGGCACGTCCCGCACGGGCGACCTGCACCTGCGCATGGCGCCTGAAACCGGCCAGCACACCGGCCTCGGCACCGGCGAAATCGCGGCGAAGTTCGCCGCCCTGGAGGCGCGCCAACGCGCGATCGTCGATGAGCTGCGGAAGACAACCGAGCACACCAACATTCGAACGCAAGCCGCTCTTTCCGAGCTCGGGCTAGCGCCGATGACCCGCGCCGGCACCGCTGCTGGCGGTCCGTTCGTGCCGATTGCCGAGAGCAAGCTGACGCCGGAAGACAATCTCGCGCTGCTCACCGACGCCTTTGCGCGGCAGCGACAGCT
>CAZZWW010000296.1:0-4168 GCA_964657815.1 Vulcanimicrobiota bacterium
CGTGCGGGTCTGTTCGTCCGGCTGCTCGACACCGGGGCCGACGGCTTCGTGCCGGCGGCGACGCTCGGCGACGAATACTTCCGCTACGAGGAGGCGATGCACGCGCTGGTCGGCTCGCGATCCGGTGCGACGCTGCGCTTGGGCGACAGCATCACCGTGAAGCTGGTCGAGGCGGCGCCTTTTGCCGGGGCCCTTCGGTTCGAGGTGGTGGATGGGGAAGGAAGGACCGGCATCCGGCGCAGGGCTCCGCAGGGGCGTGGCCCGCGTGACGTTCGGTCCTCTTCCCGTCGGCGAAACAAAGGCTAGGTTGTTGGAACCCAAAGCCCTGCGAGCGAAGGCTCCATGACCTCCACATCAATCCACGGCGACGCGGACGACCGACCCGCGCGCACTTTTCAGCCGAAGCGCGACGCGAAGGCCGCCTTGAAGCGGGGCTTCCGCAATCGGTGCCCGGCGTGCGGCGAGGGCAGGATCCTCGGGGGCTACCTGAAGTCGAACGAGACCTGCCCGGCTTGCGGCGAGGAGTTCCACCACCATCGCGCCGACGATTTCCCGCAGTACGTCACCATCTTCGTCGTCGCCCACGTGCTGGTGGCGGCGCTTCTCGTCGTCGACGACCTCTGGCCCAATCTCCCGACGGCGTTCCACTACGCGGTATGGCCGACGCTGGTCGTCGTCCTGTGCCTCTGGCTTCTTCCCATCTTCAAGAGCATGCTCATCACCTATCAATGGGCACTTCGCATGCACGGCTTCGAGACCGCGCACCGCTTGCCCTCCGCCAAGGAGCAGGGCGAGCGTCATGACGAAGCGGTGCGCTCCGCGGCCTGACGTCGAGCTTTGATTCGAACGGACGAGACGTCGACGTCGGCGGCGCGCACGATCGCCGGTGCGATCCTCGTTGCGACGATCGTCGGTTGCGGGCTGTCGCTGACGATCGCGCTCATCGCGGTGCGCCTCGACACCGCCGGCTACAGCGCGCGCGCGATCGGCATCAACACGGCGGCCGGCGGTGTCGCGACGCTGGTGTCGGGTCCCTTCATTCCAGCGGCGGCGCGGCGCCTCGGCGTCGCCCGTCTCTTGCTCGTCGCATTGCTCGGCGGCGGCGCTGCGCTCGCCTTCTTCACCGTCACGGAGAGCTACTTCGCCTGGCTGGTGCTGCGCTTCGTCGTCGGCGCCTCGGTCACCGTGATGTTCGTGCTCAGCGAGTTCTGGATCACGACGGCGACGCCGGAGCATCGGCGCGGGCTCGCTATCGGCCTCTACGTGACCATGCTCTCCGGCGGTTTCGCCGTCGGCCCGCTGATCCTCGCGATCACCGGCACCGCCGGCGATCTGCCGTTCCTGATCGGCGCGGCGCTCTTCGCCGGATCGGCCCTCCCGCTCATGCTGAACGCCCGGGGCGCACCACGGCTCGAGACGCGCAGCCGCCGCTCCTTCCTGTTCTTTCTTCGTGCTGCGCCGGCGGCGACCTTGGCCGCTCTTCTCCATGGCGCCATCGAGGTCGCCGGCCTGAGCCTTCTGCCGGTCTATGCGCTGAAGGCGGGCGCCACGATCGCGCAGGGCGCGCTCTTCACCAGCCTCTTCGTCATAGGCAACAGCGCCTTGCAGCTGCCGATCGGTTTCGTGGCCGACCGGGTCGACCGCAGCGCGGTGCTCGTTGCGATCGCGCTCGCCGGTTTCTGCGGCGCCGCGGTGCTCGCTCTGCTCGGCATCCATCCCATGCTGCTCTTCGAGCTTCTCCTCCTGTTCTGGGGCGGAATCGTCGGAGCGCTCTATCCCGTCGGGCTCGGCGAACTCAGCGCGCGCTTCGCCGGAGCCGATCTCGCCAGCGCCAACTCGGCCTATGTCATGACCTACGCCGCGGGCATGCTGGTGGGGCCGCCCATCGTCGGCGCCGGCCTCGACCTGATTCCGCCCACCGGCTTCTTCCTGGCGGTCATGGTGCTGATCGCGCTCTATCTCGCCGTGGCCGTCCCGCCTTTCTTCCGGCGCGCGCTTTGACAAGCGGGCCGGCGACCCGGATAGACCTCGCTCCTGATGACAGCCGAGCCCGCCCCCACCTTCGCCAGCCGGCACCTGCTCGGCATCGACGGCCTCACCGTCTCCGAGGTCACCGCGTTGCTTGACCTGTCGGAGGAAGCCGTCTCGGTCTCGCGTCAGGTCGAGAAGAAGCGTTCGACCCTGCGCGGGCGGACCCAGATCAACCTCTTCTTCGAGGCCTCGACCCGCACGCAATCCTCGTTCGAACTCGCCGGCAAACGGCTCGGCGCCGACGTCATGAACATGTCCGTCGGCACCTCCAGCGTGAAGAAGGGCGAGACGCTGATCGACACGGCGATCACGCTCAACGCGATGCGCCCGGACATCATCGTGGTGCGCCACCACCACGCCGGTGCCGTTCACCTGCTGGCGCGCAAGGTCGATTGCGCGGTGGTCAATGCCGGCGACGGGGCCCACGAGCATCCGACGCAGGCGCTGCTCGACGCGCTTACGATCCGCCGCAACAAGGGCCGGATCGAGGGTCTGGTCGTGGCGATTTGCGGCGACATCCTGCATTCGCGCGTCGCCCGCTCGAACATCCTGCTGCTATCGCTGATGGGCGCGCGGGTGCGGGTCGTGGCGCCCTCGACGCTGCTGCCGACCGGCATCGAGGACATGGGCGTGGAGGTGTACCGCGACATGAAGAGCGGCCTGCGCGACGCCGACATCGTCATGTGCCTGCGCCTGCAGCGCGAGCGCATGCACGGCGGCTTCGTGCCGTCGATGAAGGAATACTTTCAGTTCTACGGCCTCGACGAGACCAAGCTCGCGCTGGCCAAGCCCGACGCGCTGGTGATGCATCCCGGCCCGATGAACCGCGGCGTCGAGATCTCGTCGACGGTCGCCGACGGCGCCCAGAGCCTGATCCGCGAGCAGGTCGAGATGGGCGTCGCGGTGCGCATGGCCGTGCTCGAGGCGCTGGCGCGACACCTGCCGAACGCGTGAGGCCGAAGGCGCCTATCGGCTCGGCCCCGGCCCGGAGCAATTTCCGTCGGCGCCCGGCGTCACGCCGTCGGCGCAGGTGAGCAGGTACCAGTAGTTCGTCGCGTAGAGGATATGCACGAGAAGGCCGGCATCGTTCTGCGTCCGCGTCGGCGACGTGCTGCTGTAATTGTCGTAGTTCGTCGGCTGCCAAGTCGTGACGTTCTGCGTCATGAAATAGGGGATGTCGAAGGCCCCGGCGCCGAGCGACATCGTCGGGTGCGCGCGTACGTAATCCAGGAATTGCACCGCCACGTCGTAGGTCGGCAGGCTTCCGAGTCCCAGCACGGGCCCGGTGGCGGGAACGCCTCCCTTTGCCGACCATTCGTCGGCGTCGACGGGAATCGTGCGGCTCGCATTGCCGAAGCGGATGTCCCATAGCTGCGGGTCCGCCGGCATCTGGTGCGGATAGGGGTGGACGGCGTAGACGACGCGGCCGAGGGGATCGGCGATCGAGGGTAGCCCCTGGAGCGTCGCCGCCGCTTCCGTGATCCCGTTGGTGACGGCTTCGAGGCCATCGAGCACGAAGACGTTGGTCGATCCGTTCGCGCGGAGGTGCGCGATCATCGTCTGCATGCCGATCGATGGCTCCGCGCCCGCGCCTGTCGTTCCGCCGCTCTTCCAAAGACCCCAGTTCGTGCTCGAGGCGACGAGACGGGGCTCGTTGTAGAGTTCGTAGAGGACGCCGCGATCCTGCGCGAAGATCGAGTTGAGGACGTCCCAGTCACGCAGCGTCTGCGCGGTCGCGAGCGGTTGCTGGCTGTCGGACCCGCTGATGGTCTCGTCCTGCATCATGATCATGACGACGAAGCCGGCTTGCCGCGCCTGTTTGATGGCCGAGACCACGGCGCTGACATAGTCGCTCTGGTTCGCCTCCGGGTCGAGCGACGGCTGGCTGACCTGGAAGCGGATCGTGTCCGCACCGAACGCGTGCATCGCTCGCAGCTCCGGCGGCCCATATGCGTTGTAGGCGGCGTAGATGAGTGGAATTTGCGTCTGCGTCTCTTCGTCGTGCAGCCGCACGAATCCCTGTAGCGTGACGCCGCGCGATCGCCACGGCCAACCATTCAGGGTCATGTGATTGCCGGTGACCCCGACTGTCTCGTTGCAGTTCCACGGGCCGCCGTGGTCGCCGCGCTCCTGCTGG